>CAWUMD010000012.1:0-19272 GCA_963923365.1 uncultured bacterium | reverse complement strand
AACTGGGTCGCCTGCCCAACCGCGAAGAAATTGCCCAGGCCCTCGACCTGCCCCTCAAGGAAGTGGAGACCATCCTGCGCCAGTCGCGCCAGTGCACCAGCCTGGACGCCCCGGTGAACGGAGATGAGGGCAAGAGCTATCTGGGTGAGCTGATCGCCGATCCCAATGGGGTCGAACCGATGGACCAGATGGAGCAGAACCTGCAGCGGGAACAGCTGGAGGGCTGGCTGGAGCATCTCACCCCCCAGGAACGCCAGGTGATCTACCTGCGCTTTGGCCTCGATGACGGAGAGCGTCATACCCTGGCGGAAATCGGTCGGATGATGGATGTCTCCCGGGAGCGGGTGCGCCAGGTGGAGGTCAAGGCGCTGCGCAAGCTGCGCAACCTCACCAAGCGGTCCCGCCTGCTCAGCCCCAGCGGCCTGATCTGAGCCTGCCGCACCCCGATCCTGAAAAGATGCCCACCCTTCCCGGAGGCCAAACCCGGGGAGGGTTTTTCATAGGGGATACCCTGTCCCGGTGAACTGCCATGACGATGCTGCTGGCCCTCCTCAGCGCCCTGCTCACGACCCTGCTCATCCTGCAGCAGGGGGGCCTGCTGCACCGCTGGTGGCATCAGCTCCGCAAGCAGCGGGACCAGCAGCGCCGCATCCCCTGTCCCCGCTGCCGCTACTTCCACAACAACCTGCACCTGCGCTGCGGCGTCCATCCGAAGCAGGTGATGACCGCAGCCGCCTGCGACTGTCGCGATTTCGAACCCCGCCACCGCACCCTGGCCCTGGATTCTTTTGACACTCCCTGAAGAATTTCGCTACCGTAGCAGTTGCTTGTCTTCGGCCTGAATGCAAGGCTACGACTCGCACTAACAGCACCTTTCCCCGGCCTTGGTCGGGGTTTTTTGTTGGGGCGATCGCCGTCCCCCTCAGCCCAGACGGGCCAGCCAGTCCAGCAGCCGCGGGTGAACCACCTCCGGGCGATCGTCGTGGGGACAGTGGCCAGTGTCCGCCAGGGCATGGAATTCGATCGCGAGGCCCTCGGCCGGCTGACGGAAACAGTCTGCCCCCTGGATCGGCGTCCAGGGATCGCTGGCGCCCCAGAGCACCAGCAGGGGCTGGGTAAGCTGGGCCAGCAGTTCCTGGGGGGTTGGCCCGGCCGGGGCCCGCAGAATCGCCGCGAACACCTGCTGGGCCGTGGGATCACAGGAGGGTCGGTAGAGCAGCTCCACCAGTTCGTCGGTGACCGATTCGCGGTTGCCGTAGACCTGATACAGGGTACGGCGGATGCTGGCCGGTCGACGCACCTGCTCGAACAGCAGCGGCCCGATCCAGGGATGGTTGACAGCCCAGGCGAAACCGCCCATCACCAGCCGCAGGGGCAGCACCAGTTCCTCGGGACGGTGATTCAGCCCCCCAGCGCAGTTGAGCAGCACGGCACCCCGGGTCAGGTCGGGATGACGGGTGGTCAGCATCAGCGCCAGCAGGGCCCCGATGGAGTTACCCACCGGCACTACCGGTCGTTGGATGTGCTCAGCCCAGAAGTCGTGCAGCAGCTCCAGCCAGAGATCGAGAGAGTAGTCCTGAACGGGCTTGTCCGAGGCACCGAACCCGAGCAGGTCCAGGGCCCAGACTTCGTAGCCCGCCGCCGCCAGCGCCGGCATGTTCTTCGACCAGTGGCCAATGGAGGCGCCGAACCCGTGGATCAGCAGCAACGGCTGCCCCTCGCCCACCCGGGTCCAGCAGATGCGGTGTCCCTGCCAGGTCCAGGTGCGGGGGGTCCAGGCGGGAGCAGCAGCAGCGACGGTCATCCGATGGGTCCTCGGCTCGGCCCCCGTATTCTATCGGCCGCCCCCGGGGGCCTCAGTCGCCGCCCACCAGTTCCCGGGCCATCCGGGCCATCTGCCAGGGCGGCAGCAGGCCCAGGGCCCAATCCCGGGCAGTACCCAGCAGTCCGGAGCGCAGGGTGGCAACGGTCATCTTGAAGCGGCTGTCCCGAACGATGTGCTCGGCGCTGGCCTTACGCCGCCGCTCGTAGGCCGCCAGGGCCAGGGTCAGCTGCTGCGGATGCTGCTCCAGGCACTCCGCCAGCACGACGGCATCACGAATGGCACTGCAGGCCCCCATGCCACCGAAGGGGGTCGTGGCATGGGCAGCGTCTCCCAGCAGGACCCGGTGCCCCTGGAACCAGTGGTGCAGGGGGGGCAGATCCGCAGGCTCGGTGCACACCACCGCCTCAGGTGGGGTGGCGGCGATCGCCATCGCCACCCAGAGATGCCAGGTCTGCGCCCGGGCCAACAGTGCGGCCCGATCCGGCAGGTCCCCCACCTGGGTCAGATACCAGCGCCAGCGTCCCCGACCGACCGGGGCCACCCCGGCCTTGCCCCCAGCCATCCACAGATCCAGCTGGTAGTCCGCAGGCAGGTCGCCGGGATCGGCAGGGGCGGCAATGCCGCTCCAGACCCGCTGACCGACCTGCCCCAGGGGCACTGGCCCCAGCAGGGCCGTCCGCAGTACCGAGCCGATGCCATCGGCCGCCACCAGCAGGTCCGCAGCAATCCGTTCACCCGTGGCGGTGACGAAGGCCGGACGGGGTTCCGATTCCTCCCAGCCGACCACGGACACCCCCCGCCGCAGGCACTCGGGGGGCAGACGGGCTTCCAGAGCCAGCATCAGCTGATTCCGCTCCAGGGACCAGCTGTTGGCCCCCAGCTCCCGGGAGACCGCACCCACCGGGAATTCCGTGACCCGGGCCGAGCGCGGCGAGGCAATCACAATCCGCTCCAGGGGGGCACCCGCACCGGCCAGATCCACCCCCAGCTCGAGCAGGGGGGCTGCGGCATAGGACCAGAGATTCAGCCCAGTGGGGACCGTCTGGGGCTGCGGCTGCCGCTCCAGCAGCGTTACGGCAATGCCCTGCCGCTGCAGCAGCAGGGCCAGGGTCAGCCCGCCGATCCCTGCCCCGGCAATCGCCACCTCCCGTATCGGGGTCATGGCAGCGCCCTAGTGTCCCGGCTGACCAGCCGCCGCGGGCTGGTCGCGCCAGCGCAGGCGCTCAGTGCCCAGGCTCAACTCCCGGGGGAGGCGATCGCGCAGGCTCAGGGTCAGTTGGGCAGGCAGACCGGCCTGGGCCGCCGGATTCTCCAGGATGAGGCGATCGCCCTGGAGCTGGCCCGGAAGGGTGAGGCTACGGCCATCGGCCAGGGTGAGATCAGCATGGAGGAACCGGCCTGACTGGCGCAGCTTCAGGCGCTGCAGGCGATCAGCGGGGGCAGTCGCCCGGTACTCCCCCTCCAGCGGGGGAGATGCCTGCAGCCGTTCTCCCTGCTGGGCGATCGCCCGGAAACCGACCACCACCAGGGCCAGGGAGGCGATGTAGAAGAACAGATAGCGCTTACTCATACGTGCACCTCAGCGCGGGAGGAGAACAGGGGCAGATGCTGGGCAGTGCGGGTGTAGCGCCGGGTAATCAGCAGGGAGGAACGGCAGTCCGTGGACAGGGCATCGGTGTAGTAGCCCAGGGTCTGGCGTTCGATACCCCAGTGGCGGCTGGCACCGGCGATGGTCAGGTCGGCATCCGCCGTGGCCGCCAGGATTGTCCCAAGCGGGTCGTCGCTGAACACCACCGGCGTCCGCACCCGTTCGAGCAGGGATGGGGGCAGTGACTCCAGCAGCGCCTGCATCTCGTTGCTCAGCTCCACCGAGGCACCGTCGGGCCGACCGACACGCAGCACCGTCAGCTGGCGATCACCGCCGTGGAGCAGCAGGCGCAGGGCCAATTCCAGGGCCAGGTCATCGTGGCGACTGGTGGCGTAGGGCACCAGCAGTCGCTGCAGCCGCTCCGGCGGGCGATCGATGAAGATCGCCACATCGGTGCGGGCCTGGCTGAGGATCTGGCCGACCCGCCCACCCAGACGGTTGTCATGAAACCCCGAGCGGTGCCAGCCCATCAGAATCAGGTTCGCCTGGCTGAACTCGGCGATACGGACCGCCTCGCGACCGACATCGGTGGCGAGGCGGACAATCGGATGAATCTGCTGGCGTCCCGGCAGCTGCTGGATCTGCTGGCGCAGCTGACGCTGGAAGTCCCGCAGCTGCTGGGTCGCCTCCAGGGGCGTGCTCTCGACGGTGTAGTCTTCCTCCAGCTGCAGCAGATGCAGGGGCTGGACGTAGGCACTGCGCCCGGTTCCGGCGAGCGCCAGGGCCAGACTGAGCAGCCCGGTCTGGGTCTCGGGATTGGCGATCGGCACCAGCAGCCGGTAGGGCTCGCCCTCAGCTTCCGCCAGATCCGGCTCGCTCTCGGCAATGTCCTGCCGCATCTGGCGCTTGGCGTAGGTCGCCTCCAGCAGTGGCGAAGTCATGAAGGTGGTGACCAGCGCCATGATCACCAGCATGGTGAACAGCAGCGGCGAGATTACCCCGAGACTGAGACCGATGTTGAGCACAATCAGCTCGGTCAGCCCCCGCGTGTTCATCAGCCAGCCCAGGGCAGCGGCATCGCGGTTGGGCAGACCGCTGTAGCGGGCCGCCACGAAGGTGCCGATGAACTTACCGGCGATCGCCACCAGCAGCACCAGCCCGCAGAGGAACCAGAGGTAGGGGCGATCGATCAGACCGATCTGGGTCCGCAGACCGCTGTAGGCGAAGAAGATCGGCAGCAGGAAGGTGAGGACGAAATCTTCGGTCTTCTGGGCCAGATCGCGAATCAGGCCGGATTCCCGCGGCATCACCGCTCCCATCAGGAAGGCCCCGAAAATCAGGTGAATGCCGATCTGCTCGGTCACCAGAGCCGACACCACCACCCCCATGTAGGTGAGGGCCAGGGTGGCCTGGTTGAGGCGGCCGCTGAGCCGGTAACGGTCCGCCAGCCGGTCCAGCAGCCAGCGCCCCCCGGTGAACATGAAGCCGATGTAGAGCAGGGCCAGGCCGATGGTGGGCAGGGCCGAGACAAAGCTGTTGGTGCGGGTGACGGCGATCGCCACCGCCAGCAGACACCAGGCCGTGACGTCATCCACCGCCGCGCAGGTGAGGGCGAGGGTGCCCAGGCGGGTCTTCTGGAGGTTGTTCTCGGTGAGTATCCGCCCCAGCACCGGGAAGGCAGTGATCGACATCGCCGAGCCCAGGAAGAGGGCAAAGGCCGTGAAGGAGACCCCCTGGCTGGACAGCTGCGGGTAGAGCAGCAGGGCCAGGGCCGACCCGAGGATGAAGGGCAGCAGGATACTGGTGTGGGAGACCAGAACCGCTCGCTGCAACTGGCCGCGCAGGTACTTGGGATCCAGCTCCAGACCGATCAGGAACATGAAGAAGATCAGCCCGATCTGGGAGAGCACCCCCAGGTAGGGAATCGTTGCCGCCGGGAACAGGGTCGAGGCTAGCTCCGGGGCCACCAGCCCCAGCAGCGATGGGCCGAGCATGATCCCCGCGACAATCTCGCCGATCACCAGCGGTTGCTTGATCAGGCGGAATGCGGAACCCACCAGCCGTGAGAGGGCAATCACCAGCAGGATCTGGATCAGAACCTGAACGACAACCGACATAGGGGCCTACGACGAAGGGGCAGCGGTGGCTGCCCCTCAGCGTACCGGAGAAATCCGGTGATGCCTGTTACCGAATCGCGCCCTAGGCGGCGACGGCCTCCAGCAGTCCAGCGAACAGGGCCAGACCGTCGCGACCGCCGACACGATCCTCGGCAGCCCGCTCGGGGTGGGGCATCATGCCGATCACATTGCCCGCCACATTGCAGATGCCGGCGATGTCGTCGAGGGAGCCGTTGGGGTTGTCCCGGTAACGCAGCACGATCTGGCGGTTGTCCTGGAGCTGTTTGAGGGTGTCGGCGTCGGCGTGGTAGCGGCCTTCACCATGGGCGATCGGGAAGACCACTTCCTGACCAGCCCGGTACTGGCGGGTCCAGATCAGGTCGTTGCGCTCGACCCGCAGCCGGGCCCGGTCGCAGACGAAGTGCAGACCAGCGTTGCGCACCAGGGCCCCGGGCAGCAGCCCGGCCTCGGTGAGAATCTGGAAGCCGTTGCAGATGCCGATCACCGGCTTGCCTGCGTTGGCGTGATCCAGGGTGGAGCGCATGGCCGGGGAGAAGCGGGCGATCGCGCCGCAGCGCAGGTAGTCGCCGTAGCTGAAGCCACCGGGAACGACCACGCAGTCGATATCGGACAGGTCGCTGTCCTCGTGCCAGACCATGCGGGTGGGCTGGTGCAGCAGCCCCTCAGTCACCCAGCGGATGTCCCGGTCGCAGTTAGAGCCGGGGAAGACGATGACGCCGAATTTCATCAGAGGTCAGGCTCCTAGGCGATCGCGTCGAGGTCGAAGCGGTAGTTCTCGATCACCGGGTTGGCCAGCAGCTTGTCGCAGACCTCATCCAACTGGGTGCGGGCCTGGGCTTCGTCGGCGGCATCCAGGGTCAGTTCGACGTACTTGCCGATGCGCACGGAGTCGACATTGCTGTAGCCGAGGTGGGAGAGCCCGTCCTGCACGGCAACTCCGGCCGGGTCGAGCACCGAGGGACGGAGGGTGACGTAGATGCGAGCCTGATACTGAGCCACAGCGAGCGATCCTGACAATGCGGACGGCAGCGGAATCTGCCTCGACTATTCTAGGTCCTGATGATCCCCCGCCGGTTCCGACGATGGCAGTGCGCCGCTCCGCCAACCAGGAGAAGATTCTGACGCTGCTCGAGGGCACCGCCGAGGCCCGCTCGGCCCAGCAGCTCTATCTGGAACTGCGCCAACGCCAGGAGCGGATCGGACTGGCCACGGTCTATCGGGCCCTGGAAGCCCTGAAGCTGAGTGGTCGGGTGCAGGAGCGCAAGACCAGTTCCGGGGAATCGCTCTACAGTCGCATTCAGGAGGATCGTCACCACCTCACCTGCCTGCAGTGCGGGCGATCGCTGCCCCTGCCGGACTGTCCGGTCCATGAACTGGAGCGCCAGCTGCAACAGACCCACCGGTTCCGGGTTTTCTATCACACCCTGGAGTTCTTCGGACTCTGCCAGGATTGCAACCCCGAGCCCTGCGCCTGAACCTCATATCCCCCGGGAGGCCGTCCCATGCCCGCCGCCACCAGCCCCGACCGTGATCTCCAGGCCATCTGGATCACCGACAACACCCTGTCGCTGCGCAGCCGCAGCCAGGCCCGGCTGCGCTTCGAAATCGAATACGGTCTGGAGCGGGGCACCACCTCCAACAGCTATCTGATCCGGGGCGAGCGCACAATCCTGATCAATCCGCCGGGGGCCTCCTTCACGGATGCCTTCCTGGCCGCCCTGGAGCAGCGTCAGCCCATCGACAAGATCGACTACGTCCTCCTGGGCCACCTCAACCCCAACCGGATCACCACCCTCAAGGCCCTGCGCCGTCGCTCCCGCACCTTCTCGGTCGTCTGTTCCAACCCCGGGGCCCGCATTCTCCAGACCCTCTGGGAAGCCGCCGAGGACGAAGAGCCGCTACCGCCCCTCTGCCTGGATGTGGTGCGCGGGGAGCAGACCCTGGACCTGGGCAACGGCCACCAGTTGACGCTGATTCCTACGCCGACGCCCCGCTGGCCCGGCGGTCTGGCCGCCTTCGACAACCGCACCAGGCTGCTGTTCTCGGACAAGCTGTTCGGCGCCCACCTCTGGGGCGATCAGGTGGCCGATGAGGGCTGGCCCCTGTTCGTCGAGGACCAGCGCTACTACTTCGACGCCCTGATGGCCCCCCAGTGGCGCCAGATTGCCCGGGCCCTGGAGCGCTTCTCGGATCTGCCTCTGGGGGCGATCGCCCCCAGTCATGGTCCGATCGCCCGCTACGGTCTGACGGAGCTGCTGCGCCACTATCGCGAGTGGGGCGCCCGGGTCGAACAGCAGGACCTGCGGGTGGCGCTGCTCTACGCTTCCGCCTACGGCAGCACGGCAGCCATCGGCCAGGCGATCGCCCAGGGCATCAGCAAATCCGGGGTGCAGGTCGAATCCATCAACTGTGAAAGCGCCAGCGACAACGACATCCGCCAGGCCCTGGGCGACTGCGACGGCTTCGTGATCGGCTCACCCACCCTGGGGGGCCACGCCCCCACGCCGATCCAGACCGCCCTGGGGACGATTCTGGAGGTTGCCGACCGCAACCGGCTAGCGGGGGTGTTCGGGTCCTACGGCTGGAGCGGCGAGGCGATTGACCTGCTCGAAGGGAAGCTACGCGACGGCGGCTTCCGCTTCGGGTTCGAACCGATCCGGGTGCAGTTCAAGGCGGATGCCCGCACCCTCAAGGCCTGCGAGGAAGCGGGCACTGACTTCGCTCAGCTCCTGCGACGCCAGAAGCAGAAAGCCGAGCGGGCCAGCCGCCCCACCCTCGGCGACAGTCAGAGCGAAGCCACGGAACAGGCCGTCGGCCGACTGCTGGGCTCTCTGAGCATCCTCACAGCCCGCAAGGGCGAGGTCAGCAGCGCCATGCTTGCCTCCTGGATTTCCCAGGCCAGCTTCGATCCGCCGGGCCTGACGGTAGCCGTCGCCCGGGACCGGGCCGTGGAGGATCTGACCCACAAGGGCGAACGCTTTGTGATCAATCTCCTGGCGGAGGGCCGCAGTCTGGGCCTGATGAAGCACTTCCTCAAACCCTTCGCCCCCGGCGAGGACCGGTTTGCGGGGGTCGACCTGGTGGACGACGTCGAGACATCCGCACCGGTCCTACGCGACTCCCTCGCCTGGCTGCAATGCCGGGTCAGCGACCGGATGGAATGCGGGGATCACTGGCTGGTCTACGCGACGATTGAGGACGGCAACCTACTGGACGGGGACGGCCGTACCGCGACCCACCATCGTACCAACGGCCGTTTTTACTAAAAAAATATCGACCTAATCCCCCATCCGAAGAACACATGACTCAATAGAACTACGCGTTCTTCGGCTGCCAGCAATGCAGATCGAGAAATGCTTATCTTCAGGAGCAATTTAGCCACAAAAAGAAACACCAGTCAGACTCAAAAGAGAAGGCATTTTTAACCCTGAGTTTCTGATTTTCATCTTAAACTTCCAACCCATGGAGCCTACCGATGCTGTCCTGAAGTAGAAGGTCAGTCCAGGACTGGAGGCTTCATCTTGAATCGTCGCTTAGGCCAGCTTCTGGTCGGCTGTGGTTTTCTGCTCCCGGAACAGCTGGATGCCGCCCTGGCTGAGCAGACCCGCCATCCCAGCCGGAACATCCGCCTTGGCACCGTGGTGGTCCAGCAGGGATGGGTCGAGCAGCACACCGTCGATTACCTAGTCACCTGCAGCCATTACGGATCCGCCTATTCGAATATTCCCCTGGGCCTACATCTGGTTCTGAGTGGCATGATTTCCCGGCCGCAGTTGGAACAGGCCCTGGAGCTGCAGCGCCAGCAGTCCGCCCCCGAACGGCTGGGAGAGATCCTGGAGAAGCTGGGTTACAGCTCCCGCAGAAACATCGACTATTTCAAAACCTGGGCCCTGGAACAACCTCCGGTGGAGCCCGCCTAGGCTTCAGAGCAGCGAACGTCCAGTCCCGTCTCAGCTACTGCAACCAGCCACACCGACGGTGTAATCGCTACCGATGGCCGCTTCACCCCCCACCCGCAGGCGGATAACCTCGGGCAGCGCATAGCTGCGGGGCCAGACCTGAATATCGAGGGGAAGGCCCTGGTCGAGATCCACCGTCTGGTCGAACATCCGGTCCTCATTGTTCTCGGGATAGCGCAGGGAGACCTGGATGCTGTAGGTCTGCAGCTTGCGGGCATCGCCACTGGCGGAACTGATCGTGCGGGAGGTGACCGTGGCCACAAACTGGGCGAAGCGCGCCCCCGGGGGGACGGCGAAATCTGTCACCCAGTTGTCGCGGACGAACAATACCTGATTGGGAGACACCCGCTTGCTGACGATCGAGCCGGATTCACCGACCGCCTGCAGTGGCAGACACTGGGGTGCAGCCTTGGCCGGGGCCGTCAGAGCCAGCAGTCCGGCCCCCAGGCCCAGACCCATCAGCATCCGTCCTCGGGTGTGCATCGGTTTTCTCCTCACTCTGACGCCACAGCCTGGCCAGCCAGACTATAGCGGATTCCCGGCCAGGGAATGAGCCTGACAGTGATCCCGAACCAAAGGTTAAGGGAATCGGCGATTCCCTGAGTCCTCCGGTAACCGGAGAGAGACTTGGAGCACCCAGCCGGAACTCCTCCTCCATGCCTCTTTCCCCGAAATCCTTCAACTCGGATACGAGCCGTCTGCTCAAGCTATCCGCCAGCGATCGTCTGGCCTACGCCCTCGCCCTGATGGAGCAGGCCGCCCGGGTCGCCGTCCACCCGCTGATGAAGCCGGATAACCTCTGCCCCCCCCTACGCAAGCACCATCTAGTGCAGCTAGAGGAACGGGGCTACAGCCGCTCCGAGGCCCTGATGGCTCAGGCAATCGTCAACAGCGCCAACCTGCTGCGCCGCCAGGCGGAAGCCACCTACGCCAATCTTCTGGACGTGCCCGACTGGGCGGACTGACGCCGAGGACTGTCAGTCAGATAACAGACGTCCGGGGCCAGTCGCTCTGTAATAGGAAGCAAGCGAGCCCGAGACGACCGATGAACAGACCCCTGCTCCGTCTTGGGCGAACCGTCGGCATCTGCTGCGTTCTGCAGCTGCTGCTGGTGGTCTCGCTCAAGCGTCTGATTGAACCGAGTTCCCCCATCGGAACCGCGTCCGGGGAGCACGCCCTCAGACCCGCCGTCCTACCCTGAGCCCGCTGCGAGCCGGTCGTGCGGTTGGTCTGATCCGATCGGGGCTTGCGGGTCACTCCGCGTTCAGGAAACAGCGGGTCCGCCGCCAGAGCACCGAAACGACATTCCCCAGACCGTGGTCGCTCTCCAGGGTTTCCAGCATCACCCAGGGGCGCTCGGCAGCGTAGGTCTGACTCGACTGCAGCGGAATCACCTCGTCCTGGCGGCCATGGAGGATCAGGGTGGGCAGCGATCGCTGCAGTTCAGACTCATCCCAGCGATCCAGATCGGTAACAAAGCCGTAGTCGAGCGGCTGGGGCTGCAGGGCCTGCCAATGGTGAAACTGCCGTGTCCCCTGCTGCCGCCAGCGTTCCAGTTCCTCGGCTCCAATCAGCTCCCGGTAGCGGCGGCTGAAGTCAAAGGCCGGGGCCAGCAGCACCAGCCGTTCCACCTGGGGATTGCGCTGGGCCAGCCAGGCACCGGTAAGCCCCCCGAAGCTGGAGCCCAGCAGGGTGACCGGACCATCGTCCAGCAGGGATTCCACCTGGGCGATCTGGCGGCTCAGGGTCAGGGTGCGGAACTCCGGTTCGTTCAGGTCCGGGCAGATCAGCTCCAGCCCCAGGCCCGCAAAGCGCTGGCGCAGGTATTTCGCCTTGGCCGACTGGGGCCCGGAGGCAAACCCGTGCAGGTAGAGGTACTGCATCCGCTACAGCTCCAGGGTTGCCAGACCCAGGTAGGTCAGTCCCTCGGGGGTGGTGCGGAAACGGCAGGGATAGACTTCCAGTCCGGCCGCGACCCCGGCCCGCAGCAGCTGACCGTATTCGGGGTCCTTGCTGTCACCGGGGGCGAAGCGATCGCAGTCGTCCCGGTTGATGAAGTAGATCGTCGCCGCCCGGGCAGTGGGCAGCAGGTCCGTCATCTCCCGCAGGTGCTTCTGGCCACGGGTGGTGACCGTATCCGGGAACAGAGCCAGGGGGCCATCGGTCCAGGTGGTGTTCTTGACCTCGACGTAGACCGGGCGATCGCCCCCCTCCAGGAGGAAGTCGATACGGCTCTTGCCGTCGCTGCCGTACTTCACCTCGCTGCGGACCTCGGTGTAGTCGCCCAGTTCCGGCAGCAGATGCTGCTCGAGCAGCTGACGCACCACCCGGTTGGGCAGGCCCGTATTCACCCCCACCCAGGTGCCATCGATGTCGATCAGCTCCCAGGTGAAGCGCAGCTTGCGCTTGGGGTCATCGCTGGTCGAGACCATCACCCGGTTACCGGGGATGCAGATGCCGGTCATCGGGCCGGTGTTGGGGCAGTGGGCCACAACCAGTTCACCGCTGTCGAGTTCGATGTCCGCGAAGAAGCGTTTGTAGCGCTTGACCAGCGTGCCCCCCAGCAGGGGCGGGAACGGATAGAGGAGCGGCGGCATCAGAGCGGGATATGCTTTGTGGGCCAGTGTCCCACAGTCGAACCTTGTCCGAGACTCCCAAGAAACGCTCCCTGGCGAACATCGCCGGGATTGTCGCCGCTGCCACCCTGCTGAGCAAACTGTTCGGGCTGGTGCGCCAGCAGGCGATCGCCGCCGCCTTCGGGGTCGGACCCGCCTACGACGCCTACAACTTCGCCTACGTCATCCCTGGCTTCCTGCTGATTCTCCTGGGCGGGATCAACGGCCCCTTCCACAGCGCCATGGTCAGCGTCCTCAGCCGTCGCTCGAAGGAGGAATCGGCTCCCCTGGTGGAGACGATCACCACCCTCGTCGGCGGTGCCCTGCTGCTGCTGACCGTGCTGATCGTCGTCTTCGCCGACCCGCTGCTGGAGCTGGTGGCCCCGGGCCTGGGCCGCAGTCCGGAAGGTCTGATGACCCGGGCGATCGCCGTCGACCAGCTGCGGATCATGGCGCCGATGGCCCTGCTGGCGGGCCTGATCGGTATCGGCTTCGGCACCCTCAACGCCGCCGACAGCTACTGGCTGCCCAGCATCAGCCCCCTGTTCTCCAGTCTCACCGTTCTGCTCGGTCTGGGGGCCCTTTGGCTGGGGCTGGGGGAGCGGATGGACGACAGCCAGTTCGCGATTCTCGGCGGTGCCGTCCTCGCCTGGACCACCCTGGCCGGAGCTCTGCTGCAGTGGCTGGTGCAGCTCCCGGCGCAGATCCGTGCCGGGCTGAGCGGATTGCGGCTGCGCTTCGAGTGGCAGCGACCCGAGGTGAAGGAAGTGCTGAGCATCCTCGGCCCGGCCACCTTCTCCTCGGGGATGCTGCAGATCAACGTCTATACCGACCTGTTCTTCGCCTCCTTCATCCCGGCGGCAGCGGCGGGTCTGGGCTACGCCGGTCTGCTGGTGCAGACGCCCCTGGGGATTCTCTCGAACGTGATTCTGGTGCCGCTGCTGCCGATCTTCTCGCGGCTGGCGGAACCCCAGGACTGGCCTGAACTGAAGCAGCGCATCCGCCAGGGGCTGCTGCTCACCGCCGCAGCCATGCTGCCCCTGGGGACGCTGATGGTGGTGCTGGCCGAGCCGATCGTCAAGGTCGTCTACCAGCGCGGTGCCTTCAACCGCAGCGCCACAGAGCTGGTGACCTCACTGCTGATCGCCTACAGCATCGGCATGTTCGTCTACCTGGCCCGGGATGTGGTGGTGCGGGTCTTCTATGCCCTCGGTGACGGCCAGACCCCGTTCCGGATCAGCATCGTCAACATCTTCCTGAATGCCCTGTTCGACTGGCTGTGGCTGAAGCAGTTCGGGGCCCCTGGTCTGGTGCTGGCCACGGTGACGGTGAACACGATCTCCCTGGTCTGGCTGATGCTGATCCTGCACCGTCGCCTGAACGGACTGCCGCTGCTGGACTGGGCCAAACCGATTCTCGGACTGGCGCTGTGCAGCGCTATCGCCGGGGTGGCAGCCTGGGGAATCGAGCGACAGCTGGGCCTCTGGCTGGGTATGCAGGGGGTGATCAACCAGCTGCTGCACCTGGCGATCGCCGGGAGCATCGGTGGCGCTGTCTTCCTGCTCAGCGCCAGCCGCCTCGGCCTGCCGGAGGTCGCCCAGCTGCAGGAGAAGCTCCTCGGCCGCTTCCGCCGCCGCTCAGCCAACTGATACATGGGCGTGGTCTTTCGGATCGGGAGCAATCGGGTGCTGGTCTGGTCGGATGACCATCCCCCTGCCCATGTGCATGTCAGCGGCCCGGACCTGCGGATGAAAGTACTGCTGGGCCAGGGAGCCGACGACCTACAGGTGCTTTACGCTTTCGACGGACGGGGACGGGATGCACCCATGCGGGCAATCCGCCCGATTCTGGAGGCGATCGCGGAACATTGGGAGGAGTCCATGGCTGCCTGGAGCGCGATCCATGGTTAGGTTCACCGAGGATGACTACGCGGCGCTGCGAGAGCGCAACCGCAAGCGGCTCACTCAGGGTCCCAGGGCCGTTGCCGCCTGGTATGAGCCCTCCACGGAGCGGCTGTGCGTCCTGCTCGCCAGCGGGGTCACCCTGCAGGTACCGATCGGCCTGATTCGGGGGCTGACGGGAGCCAGCCCCTCCCAGATCGCCGGGGTGGAGGTGATGGAACCGGGCCTGACTCTGGAGTGGCCGGAACTGGAAACGGGCCTATCCCTGGATGCACTGGTGGCAGACCTGCTGGTGTCGCCGCCAACCCCGGCCTGACGCCATTAGGACATGAACTTCTGCTGGTGCACCTCGACGGGAATTTCCAGCTTGCCGTTGCCGAGCATGTCAGGGCCGCTGACGCTGTAGAAGTTGGCCTTGATGCCGAATTCGACGAAGGCATGCTCCAGCTCGTCAATCACTGCCTTCTCAATCTGCGGCGTCACATCTTCCTTGACGGCATGGATCAGGCGGGCTGCCAGACGTCCGACCTTCTGCTTGAGGACGTCGTCGGCGTTGGTGATTTCGATGATGATCATGGCCCTGATTGCAGGCAGTCACGCCAGCGTATCAGGGCCATTGCCACCAGGGCTTTGTTGGAAACAGCTCGTCACAGTTCGTCCCGGAACCGGTCGAGGATATCGAGCAGGGACGAACGGCAGGTGGCAGGCACCAGATCACTCAGGGGCAGCTGGCGCTGACCACCGCCGAGACTGACCATGAACCCCGCCAGCACATCGACCACTTCCTTCTCCTGGATGCGGTCGTCCTCCACCAGGGGGAGCAGGGCTTCGGCCAGCGGGCGGGCCAGCTTGGCGTCCCCCAGAAACAGGTGCCAACGGGCGACATCGATATAGATCTGTTCCCCGATTTCCGCGGCCAGAGCTTCGACGTGGGAGGTGGAGACGGACATGGATGCTTTCCAGGCTGTGGCTTTACGCTAGCCGAGCCGACCAGCCAGTGCCGTCACCGGCAAGGATTCTTTGAGATTGCTGCTACTCCTCGGGCTGGTAGCGCTCCGCCAGGGCCGAATAATCCGCCAGCCGGAACACCCAGAGCCCATGACCCACCAGCAGGGTCAGCCAACCCAGGGTCAGCCATTCGGGATGTTCGAAGGGATGGCTGAGGGTCTGGAAGAACCAGACGCCGCTGTTGACCGCACTGAACAGGGCCACATGGAACGCGAAGTTGATCCGGTCCTCCAGACGGCGGAAGGCGGGGTCGTTGCGGTCGGGCTTACGGGGCCAGCGGGGCGGCATCGGCGGTTCCGGGTCGGTACCCGCAGATCGTAACTCAGGCCTCCGGCAGCAGTTCCCGCACCGCCATCGCGGTTCCAGGCGCCAGCAGCACGCCGTTGCGGTAGTGGGCCGTGGCCCGGACAATGCGCGGGTCCACCGACAGCCGCTCGATCACCGGGGCAGGCCGACCGACCGGACGGGGGCGATCGCCCTGCCACCGGCGCACCACGGTAGCTACCGCCAGCCCCGGCCAGATTTCAAACGCCCGCTGCTGCAGAGCGACCAGTCGTTCCCGGCGCTCAGTCTCGCTCACCGGTCCCTCGGGCAGTTCCAGGGTCGCTCCCAGCCAGTAGCGTCCGCTCCCCAGGGGCACCAGGTGGATGTCCTCGGCGGTGAACACGGGCTCCGGTTCGGAGCCCAGCGGCTGCGGACAGTGCAGTTCCAGGGCCTGCCCCAATACCGGATGCATTGGCAGCGGCTCGCCCAGCTGGGCCGAGAGAGCCTCACTGCCCAGCCCGGCACAGATCACCACCCGGTCGTAGACCTCACCGTTGACCACCACGCCGTCCGGGCGGGGCTGCAGTTTGGTGACCGGACAGCTATAGCGGACCGTGACCCCACGGGCGATCGCCGCCTGCACCAGAGCGCGGGTGAGGGCCACCGGGTCCACCTGTCGGTCCCGGGGTGAGACTACCGCGCCCACGGGGTTACCGCCCACCTGGGGATGGCGTACCCGCAGTTCCTCGGCCCCCATCCAGTCCAGCGGATAGCCCTGGATGCGCCGCCGTTCGATCAGCCCGCTCCAGCGCTTGGCGGCATCGGCTTCGTAGCAGGGCTTCACCAGCCCCTGGCGGTTGAACAGAATCTGCTCGCCCGTCAGCTGCTCCAGCTCGGGGATCAGCGTCTCGTAGCGCTCCAGGCTGTCGCGCCGCAGCCGCCAGGGACGGCCCTTGGATTTGTGGCTGATCACGCCCATCATCACCCCCAGGGCCGCACCGGAGGAGGCAGGCGCAGGTTCGGAGGCTGCCTCCAGCAGGGTGAGACTGTGGCGGCCGTCACGGCTCAGTTCATAGGCCGTCAGGGCACCGATCACCCCGGCCCCGAGGATGGCAATGCGCATGGGTGACTACAGGTCCGCCCGACGCAGGAACGGAATCAGGGCTTCGCTCACCTTTTCGTGCCAGTCCTCCTGGGGATAATGGCCGACTTCCTCCAGCCGCACGAAGTCAGCCCCTTTCAGGGTTTTGGCGAAGTCCTCCGCGGCCTCCACCGGCAGCCAGGGGTCGCGATCGCCCCAGAGCAGCAGCAGCGGCTGGTCCCAGGTCTTCAGCCCCTGGGCCAGGGTGGCGGCCTGCTTCGGCACCTGCAGCTGGGCCACAATCTTCTTCAGCATCCGCCCCGCCGCTGAGGACTTGAGGAAGGGCTTGCGGTAGATGTCCAGGTCGGCATCCTCGACCACGTAGCCGCCGCCGCCCTCCAGGGTGCGGTCCACCGTCAGCGGGTCCTGGCAGGCCATGTCGCCTACCAAGGGCAGGCCCAGGCGCTGGATCTTCCAGGGCAGGGTGGCGTCCGGAAAGACCGGCGCATTCAGCAGCGCCAGCCGCCGCACCTGATCGGGATGGGCGATCGCGTAGGCCGCCGCGACACTGCCCCCCAGATACCCCTGGCCCACCAGCACCACCGTCTCCAGCCCCAGGGCATCCAGGAATTCGCCCAGCCCCTGCCCAAATGCCGCCGGGCTGTAGGCGAAGTTGTAGTCAGGCTTCTCGGAGAAACCGCAGCCGATCCAGTCCGGGGCGATGCAGCGGAAGCCACTGGCGGCCAGGGTGGGCATCACCTCCCGCCAGCCGTAGCTCATCGACACCAGCCCGTGGAGCAGCACCACCGGCGGCCGATCGTTGGGCTGGTCCGGCGTGATCTGCCGGTAGAACCAGGTCCGCCCCGCTGCTTCAATGGACTCCTTGATCAGCTCCGCCACCGGCTGTCTCCCCGGACACACAAAAACCCCTTGAGCCTACCGTGACCCTCCCCCATGCGCGATCGCCGTACCCGTCCCTGTGACCACTGCAGCCAGGCCAGCAGCATCTGCTTCCGGGTGCAGTGGCAGGCGGATCGGCGCTGGCAGCTGCTCTGCCCCGACTGCCAGACCCGGGTCAGCCAGCACAACCCGCACTACCGCTACGGCGGCACCTGGAAGGGCCGAAGCCCGCGACGTAGCGCACAATAAACGGGTTGTCCCTCCCGTTCCCATGGCTGCGCTCGACGACCTGATCCAGCAGGCGGAAAACGAACTTACCCAGTACAGCACCGACGGCCGCAAGGTCCAGAAGCTGCGCCGCAAATTCGCCTTCACCGTGCCCAAGGCCCAGAGCGAGCAGTTCCGCGAGCAGCTGCGCCAGGAACTGGAGGACAGCTGGCTGACACGGCTGGTGGAACGCCAGCGTCAGGCCATCGCCCTGCCCTTCTGGGGCATCGCCGGGCTGGGGCTGCTGCTGGGCATCTCCATGAACCAGCCCCGGGACTTCGCCGCCACCGTCGTCGGTGGGGGGCTGGCGATTCTGCTGCAGCGCTGGGGCTGGCAGCTCCAGGCACGCCGCCTGGTGTTCGAAGCCCTCGGCGACACCGACCCGACCACCCTCGACAGCACCGACGAATGAGCCGCTCCACCGCCACGCTGCTGATCTGCTGCCCCGACCAGCAGGGTCTGGTCGCCCGTCTGGCCAACTTCGTCTTCAACAACGGCGGCAACATCATCCACTCCGACCAGCACACCGACTTCGAGGCGGGCCTGTTCCTCAGCCGCATCGAGTGGGAACTGGACGGCTTCGGCCTGCCCCGGGAGCTGATCGGCCCGGCCTTCGAGGCGATCGCCCGCCCCATACAGGCCCGCTGGTCCCTGCACTTCTCGGACGAACGGCCGCGCATGGCCATCTGGGTCTCGAAGCAGGACCACTGCCTGCTGGACCTGCTCTGGCGTCAGCAGGCCGGAGATCTGCCCGTGGATATCCCGCTGATCATCAGCAACCACGACAGCCTGCGCCCGATCGCCGAGCAGTTCGGCATCGCCTTCCACCAGTTCCCGATCACGAAGGAAACCAAGGCTGAGCAGGAAGCGAAGGAACTGGAGCTGCTGCGCCAGCACGAGATCAATCTGGTGGTCCTGGCCAAGTACATGCAGGTCCTCAGCCCGGACTTCCTGGCTCAGTTCCCCAACGTGATCAACATCCACCACTCCTTCCTGCCCGCCTTCGCCGGGGCCAACCCCTACCACCGCGCCTGGGAGCGGGGGGTGAAGATCATCGGCGCCACGGCCCACTACGTCACCCCCGACCTGGATGAGGGGCCGATCATCGAGCAGGACGTGGTGCGGGTTACCCACCGCCACGATGTCGAGGAACTGATCCGCAAGGGCAAGGACCTGGAGCGCATCGTCCTGGCCCGAGCCGTGCGTCTGCACCTGCAGCAGCGGGTGCTCACCTACGCCAACCGTACGGTGGTGTTCGCCTGATGCAGGCCCAGCTGGGGTCGCTGCTGGAGGCGATCGCCCAACTGGGACCCGCCAGTCCGCTGCTGTTCATCGGCCTCTACATCGTCGCCACGGTCCTCTGGATTCCCGCCACCCTGCTTACCCTGGCGGCGGGCCTGATCTACGGACTGGTCTGGGGCACGCTCTGGGTCTGGATCGGCGCCAGCCTGGGGGCCTGTGCTGCCTTCGCCCTGGCCCGCAGCCTACTGCGCCAGCGTCTGCAGCAACGGTTCGCTACAGATGCCCGACTGCAACGCCTGGATGCCGCCGTGGGCGAGTCCGGCTGGCGGCTGGTGCTGCTCACGCGACTCTCGCCGCTGTTCCCTTTCGTGCTGCTCAACTACCTGTTCGGGCTGACAGCCGTACGCTGGCGGGACTACCTGCTGGGCTTGGTCGGCATGCTGCCGGGCACCGTGCTCTACGTCTACCTCGGGGATCTGGCCGG
>CAWUMD010000011.1:0-20031 GCA_963923365.1 uncultured bacterium | reverse complement strand
CTCCCAGGGCGCTGACCAGCGCGACCAGAGGGTGGGCTTGCGGACCTTGGGCGGGCGACGACGGCGAGGCATGCGCAGATCAGGCACTGAGCGCCAGCACCGAAACACGGGCCGCCACCTGCTCGGCGATCGCCGTCAGGGCCTTCGCTGACGCCGACTCGGGCTGGGAGAGGACGATGGGGGTGCCTTCGTCGCCGCCGACCCGCACCGGAATCTCCAGGGGCACGCAGCCAAGCAGAGGCACCTCCAGTTCGCGGGCGGTGCGATCGCCGCCACCGGAGCCGAAGATGTCGTACTGCTTCTCCGGCTGGTCGGGGGGGATGAAGTAGCTCATGTTCTCGACGATACCCAGCACCGGCACCTGCATCTGCTGGAACATCCGCAGCCCCTTGCGGGCATCGAGCAGGGCCACGGTCTGGGGCGTGGTGACAATCACTGCCCCCGCCATCGGCACCCCCTGGGCCAGGGTCAGCTGGGCATCGCCGGTGCCGGGGGGCAGATCGACGATCAGGTAATCCAGTTCGCCCCAGTTCACCTGGTAGAGGAACTGGCGGATGATGCCGTTGAGCATCGGCCCCCGCCAGATCACCGGCTGGTCGCGGTCGATCAGGAAGGCCATGGAGACGGTCTTGATGCCATGGGCGAAGGCAGGCTCGAGGATCTGACCGTTGCTGCCCTCCTGCACCACCACCTGGGCCTCACCGAGGCCGAGCATGTTCGGGGTGTTGGGGCCGTAGATGTCGGCATCCAGCAGACCGACCCGGGCACCGGCCTTGGCCAGGGCGCAGGCGATGTTCACCGAGACGGTGCTCTTGCCGACCCCGCCCTTACCGCTGGAGACGGCGATGATGTTGCGCACGCCATCGATGCCCTGACGGTCCGGCAGGCTGTTCTTCATCTGAGGAGTTTCGGCCCCGAGGGTGATCTCGACGGTGTCGACGCCGCCCAGGGCTTTGACGGCCCGTTCACAGTCCTCGCGGATGAATTCCTTCAGGGGGCAGGCCAGGGTGGTGAGAATCAGATCGAAGCGGACCGTCCTCCCGTCCACCGTCACATTGCGGATCATGTTCAGTTCGACCAGACTGCGGCGCAGTTCCGGGTCCTGAACCGGGCGAAGGGCTTCGAGGACGGCGGTGGGGGTAAGGCTCATGGCGTCAGGGCGAACCGACAAAGCGGCGACGGCAAAACGGTTCCGATTCTAGCCGAGCGCTTCTGTGCAACGGATTGTTACTGGCGGGGCCCCCGAGGGCAGGAACACCGGAAAGTGGGAGTCTGGCCCCCCTGGGGGTCATTCAGCCCCGACGGCAACCATACAACCAACGAGTTGTATATTGGCTGTTGAATGCGAGTTTCCGCCATGACTACCACTCCCCTATCCACGACCGCCGGGCGTACCGCGCCTCCCGCCGACTCCCGGGACCGGGTGAAGGCCTTCGTCACCCAACTGCAGGACAGTATCTGTCAGGGACTGGAGGCGATCGACGGTGAAGCCACCTTCCGGGAAGACAGCTGGCAGCGCGAGGAGGGCGGTGGCGGTCGCTCCCGGGTGATGCGCAACGGTCGGGTCTTCGAGCAGGGCGGCGTCAATTTCTCCGAGGTCTGGGGCGAGCAGCTGCCCCCGTCCATCCTCAACCAGTACCCGGAGGCTGCCGGTCACGGCTTCTTTGCCACCGGCACCTCGCTGGTGCTGCACCCGCGCAACCCCTACGTGCCGACGGTACACCTCAACTACCGCTACTTCGAGGCGGGTCCGGTGTGGTGGTTCGGCGGCGGCGCCGACCTAACGCCCTACTACGCCTACGAGGAAGACGCCAAGCACTTCCACGCCACCTTCAAGGGGGCTTGCGACAAGCACCACCCCGAGTTCTACAACGTCTTCAAGCGCTGGTGCGACGAGTACTTCTTCCTCAAGCATCGGGGTGAGACCCGCGGCGTCGGCGGTGTCTTCTTCGACTACCAGGACGGCAGCGGTGATCTCTACAACAAGGGGCCTGACCCCAAGGGTCCGGCTGCGCAGGAAGCTGCCCGGGTCGGCAAGGTCGAGGGCCTCGGCTGGGAGGAGATCTTCGCCTTTGTTCAGGACTGCGGCCATGCTTTCCTGCCTGCCTACCTACCCATCGTCGAGAAGCGTAATCCGACCCCCTACGGCGATCGCGAACGTGATTTCCAGCTCTACCGCCGGGGTCGCTACGTCGAGTTCAACCTTGTCTTTGACCGTGGCACTATCTTCGGCCTGCAGACCAATGGCCGCACCGAGTCGATCCTGATGTCCCTGCCGCCGCTGGTGCGCTGGGAATACATGTACGAGCCGGAAGCGGGCAGCCATGAAGCAAAGCTGACCGATCTCTTCCTCAAGCCCAATGACTGGGTGAACTGGCAATCCTAAGGGGTTCCCAGGGACTCAGCCATGCAAAAGCCCCGCTTCGGCGGGGCTTTTGCATGAACGGATGGACAGCCTCCGCAGCAGCTGCTTCAGGCTGCAGGACGGCGGCTGAACAGCCGGAAGTAGAGGGAGGTGGAGGCTTCCTTGAGGGGGAAGGCCAGGAAGGTGAGGGGGTTGATCGTGACGATGATGTTGCGCACATCCCGCTTCGCTAGAGCGACCACCTGCCGGGCCACCCAGCGCGCTGACATCACACCGACCGGGTTGAGGTCGCTGCGGAAGGGCCCGAGGATTAGCTTGCGGATCACGATCGGGCTGTCGAGGCGGCGCAGGGTGACCAGATCGCCGAGGGTGCGCTTGCTCAGTTCGTAGAGGGGGCTGAAGGCCGGGTTGCACTCCGCCTCGGAGGTGTTCACCCAGACCTCCTTGCGGGCGATGTCGCGGTTGCTGCTCACCGTCGCCAGGAACAGCTCCAGCAGCCGCCACTGGGAGAAGGCATTCACCTCGTAGCTGCGACGGATCGCCTCCGCATCCCGGGCCCCGTGGACGTTGACGCCGTGGTTGAGCAGCAGAATATCGACCCGGGCCAGCACGTCCTGCAGCGCCGCTTCGTCACTCACCTGCCAGTGGACCACCTCGACCGGATCCCCGCCATCGCCGAGGTCGAGGGGGCGATCGCTGCTGCTCAGGGCGATCGGCACTGCCCCGGCCCGGCGCAGTTCCCGCAGCAGCTCCTGCCCCAGCCCACCTGCGGCGCCGGTCACCGCCACCCGCTTGCCCTTGAGGGAGAGGGCAGCGCCGATCAGCTTGTCCCAGGCGGTGAGGGTGCCGCAGAAGTAGGCGTTCTGATTATCGAAGTGGTGGCGCCAGTGGTAGGTGCGGTTCACCAGCCAGCGGGAGGGCGGCGCCTGGAAAGCCCCCGGCAGGTGAGTGATGTCGGTCAGCTCGTGGGCGCCGGGTACGGCCAGACCGCGGGCCACGGCCCCGGCCAGGAAGATCAGGGTGTAGGCGACTCCGGTCAGAGCCAGCCAGGGGGCCGGTCGTTCGATCGGCAGCAGGGCGGCCCAGAAGCCGAAGCCGAGGGTGATCATCGCCAGGGCTTCCGGCACATCGTTCACCCACTGGGCCCGGCGGTAGGTGGCCACGTCCACCATGGTCAGGTCCGGCCGGAAGGCCTTGTGGTGCCAGACGTGCAGGCGGTAGAGGGGCTGCCAGACGTGGGCCAGGCTGTGCCAGACATCGCGTACCAGTTCCGCCCAGACGATCGAACCGATACCGATACCCAGACTGAGAATCCAGGGATAGTTCATGAGGATGACTATATAACTCGTGGGTTGACGTTGGGCGGTCACCTCGATGGTATCGTCCCGCCGGGATGGGCACTCTGGCTGCAGCATCCCGGCTGAGGGTGGTGAGATGGACCTCGAGCGGATTCCTGCGGCTCCGGCCCCGGCGGTCAGTCTCTATGCTCCCTACGCGGCCCAGGTCGGTCGGCGATCGCTCTTGCCCACGGCCCTCGGGCTTTACAGCCTCGGCTGTCTGGAAGGGGCGCGCCGCATCGAGGCGGGTGAGTCGATCCCCTTTGTGGCCAGCTGGTTCGTGCGGGACCTGCCGTCGGATCAGACCCGCTGTCGCCTCTGCTTCAACGGCGACGGCGATCTTTCCTTTGAGCTGACCCTGGCCAACCATGAGTTCGTCAACGCCCTGATCGACCTGCTCCAGGGCTACCAGAGTCAGCATCGGGTGGATTTCGACAGTGGCTTCTACCGTCGCCTGCTGGCCTACGAAGCCTGAACCGGGGGCGGGGTGCGGCCTCCCGATAGAATGAGGGGCACTGGCCAGGAGGAATGGCGTGCCTCAACCCCACGGGTATGTACTGTTCGGGTCCACCGAAGCCTGCGGTGGCAAGTCCGCACTGATTCTAGGTTTGGCCCAGTACCTGCGCCAGCAGGGTCTGAGTATTGCCTACGGTAAGCCCCTGGGAACCAGCTTCTCTGACATTGACCCCGGTGTCGGGGACGAAGACGTCCGCTTCATGGCCCAGGCCCTGGGGCTGCCCGCCGAGCCGCGGCTGCCCACTCTGGCCACCCTCAAGTCCGAGAGTATCCGCGATCGCCTCAGCGGCAACGACCTGCAGGACTATGCTGTGCAGCTGGCCCAGCGCTACGGCCGCAGCGGCCCCGCCGATCTGAATCTGATCGAGGCGGGGGGTGGTCTCCAGACCGGTCATCTCTTCGGTCTGGCCCTGTCGACCCTGGCCGAGACCTTGGACGCCCCGGTGGTGCTGGTCTGCCGCTGGAATGAGTCCGCCACGGCGGATGGCATCCTGGCGGCCCGTCAGCAGCTGGGCGATCGCCTGGCCGGGGTGATTCTCAACGCCGTGCCCCGGGCCCAGCTGGAAACCGTCCAGACCGCCATGCTGCCTTTCCTGGAGCGCCAGGGCATTCCCCTGTTCGGCATCCTGCCCCGCAGTGCCCTGCTGCGCAGCATCAGTGTCGGGGAGCTGATCCAGCGGCTGAAGGCACGGGTGATTTGCTGCGGCGATCGCACCGAACTGATGGTGGAAAGCCTGAGCATCGGTGCCATGAACGTCAACTCCGCCATGGAGTATTTCCGCAAGGGCCGCAACATGGCAGTGGTCACCGGGGCCGACCGGGCCGATATCCAGCTGGCGGCCCTGGAGAACTCCACCCAGTGCCTGATTCTCACCGGCCGCTCCGAGCCGCTGCCCCAGATCATCGCCCGGGCCGAGGAAGTGGAGGTGCCGATTCTGTCGGTCAACCTCGACACCCTGACGACCGTGGAGCGGGTGGAGCAGGCCTTCGGCAATGTCAGCCTGCATGAACCGGTCAAGGCCGACTACATCGCCCGTTTCGTGCGGGAGCATGTGGACGTCAACCGTCTGGCCACGGTGTTCGGACTGGCCGCCAGCGGTGGCGCTGCCCCTGCCACTGTCAGGGATTGAGGCCCAAAAGGCCTCTGCTAGAATAGCGGCGTTCGTCGCGCGGGTGCCCGGGTGAACTTGAGCCAGTCCATCGACCTCGATCTGCCCCTCGACCGCATTGACGAGCTAGCTCAGGAACTGGCTGCCATCCAGCAGACCGGTTCCAAGCGCATCGCCATTCTCGGCTCCCGGCATGTCCCGATCACCCATCAGCACCTGATCGAGATGATGGCCTACGCCCTCGCCCTGGGCGGCAACCGGATTATGACCTCCGGCTCCCAGGGCACCAACGCCGCCGCTATCCGCGGCGCCATGCGGGCCGACCCGAATCTGCTGACGGTGATCCTGCCCCAGAGTCTCGATCGCCAGCCCCGGGAATCCCGGGATCAACTGGAGAAGGTGATTCACCTGATCGAGAACCCCGGCAACGACGGCCTCTCCCTGGCGGAAGCGAGTGCCCTCTGCAACCAGGAGATCGTCTCCCGTTGTCAGCAGCTGATCTGCTTTGCCTTCCATGAAAGCCATACCCTGCTGGAAACCTGCCGTCTGGCAGAGGATCAGCACCGTCTGGTGACCCTGTTCTACTTCGACTGAGCCATCTCTGACGATGCGTTTCTACCTCTGGTCCGTTGCCCTGGCGGCGGCCCTGATCTACCTGCCCTATCTGGTCGTGGCCACCGGTCGGGTCAAGGTCGGCTACGACCTGAGCGCCCCCCGGCGGATGCTCGACCGCCTGCCGGGCTGGGCCCAGCGGGCCACCTGGGCCCACCAGAACGCCCTGGAATCCTTCCCGATCTTTGCGGCGGCAGTGTTCGCCGCCATGCTGGCCCGGGTGCCCGAAGCCCAAGCAATCCTGCCCCTGGGGCTTTACCTGGGAGCCCGCACCCTCTACCCGCTCTTCTACATCCTCGACTGGCCGATCCTGCGGGCGGCGATGTTCGCCAGCGGCAGCGCGGCGATCGCCCTGCTGTTCATCGCGGCCATCCAAGCCGTCAGCTAAACTGATCGATTTGAAAAACAGGTGCTGTTATGGCTTCCAGCTTCTCCTTCGACGTCGTCAGCGAGTTTGACTTTCAGGAAATGGTGAACGCGGTCGACCAGACCCGCCGGGATGTCACCACGCGCTACGACCTCAAGGACACCAACACCACCCTGGACCTGACCGAGGCGGCGATCACGATCAACACCGACAGCGAGTTCACCCTCGATGCGGTGGTCACCATCCTCCAGACCAAGGCCAGCAAGCGTAACCTTTCCCTGAAGATCTTCGACTTCGGCAAGGTGGAAAGCGCCAGCGGCAGCCGGGTGCGCCAGGAGATCAAGCTGAAGAAGGGCCTGACCAGTGAACTGGCCAAGCAGATCTCCAAGCAGATCCGCGATGACTTCAAGAAGGTGCAGCCGTCCATCCAGGGCGATGCGGTGCGGGTCGTCGCCAAGTCCAAGGATGATCTGCAGGCAGTGATCCAGTTTCTGCGGGAGCAGGATTACCCGGCGGCGCTGCAGTTCACCAACTACCGCTGATCAGGCCCCACAGCACGCGAAAGGCCAGCCCCGGACTACCGAGGCTGGCCTCTGCTGCGAAATCCGCCTCTAAATCGCTACCAGAATCGCCACCAGCACACAGGTGAGGGCCACGGCGAACACCAGGGCCGCGAACAGACGGCGTACCACCAGCCCGAGAATCAGACTGATGGCGATCGCCATCAGCACCAGCCCGACAATCACCACCTGCTGCCCGTGGGACGACAGCAGTGGGTCGGTGAGGGGAACCGGCAGGCCCGCACTGGCACCAGTGGCCAGCAGGGGCAGATGGGCTGCAGACATGGCTGGACCTCGTGGGGAGGACCGGGGGCATGATGTTGCCCCGGTCGTGGGGGCTCTAGAGGTTACGGAGCACCTGGCGAGCCGCTTCGATCGTCTGATCGATATCCGCTTCGCTGTGCTGCAGCGAGGTGAACCCGGCTTCGAACTGGGACGGTGCCAGATAGATGCCCTGCTCCAACATGCCCCGGTGGAAGCGGCTGAATTTCTGCAGATCCGACTTCTTGGCGTCCTCGTAGTTGTGGACAGGACCGGCGGTGAAGAAGAAGCCGAACATGCCGCTGACGTGGCCACCAACCACCTCATGACCCGCCTCGCGGGCCGCATCCAGCAGGCCGTTGATCAGGCGACCGGTAATCCGGTCGAGGTACTCATAGGTGCCGGGTTCGCGCAGCAGTTCCAGGGTCTTGATCCCGGCGACCATCGCCAGCGGGTTCCCGGAGAGGGTTCCGGCCTGGTACATCGGACCGGCGGGAGCGACCATCTCCATGATTTCGCGGCGACCGCCGTAGGCCCCGACCGGCAGACCGCCACCGATCACCTTGCCCATGGTGGTCAGGTCAGGGGTGACGCCGTAGCGGGCCTGGACCCCACCGTAGGAGATCCGGAAACCGGTCATCACCTCGTCGAACACCAGCAGGGCACCGTGCTCACGGGTCAGTTCCCGCAGCCCTTCCAGGAAACCGGCATCGGGGGTGATGAAGCCGGAGTTACCGACGATGGGCTCGAGGATAACCCCGGCGATTTCGCCCGGGTTATCGGCGAACAGCTGCTTGACCGCATCCAGGTCGTTGTAGGGCGCCGTCAGGGTGCTGGCGGTGGTGCTCTTCGGCACGCCGGGGGAATCGGGCAGACCCAGGGTGGCGACCCCGGAGCCGGCCTTGACCAGGAACATGTCGGCGTGGCCGTGGTAGCAGCCCTCGAACTTGATCACCTTCTCGCGACCGGTGTAGGCCCGGATCAGACGCAGCACCGCCATGCAGGCCTCGGTGCCGGAGTTGACGAAGCGCACCATCTCGACGCTGGGCACCGCGTCGATCACCATTTCCGCCAGGACGTTCTCCAGGGCGCAGGGGGCGCCGAAGCTGGTGCCCTTCTCCATGGTTTCGCGCAGGGCATCAAGCACTTCATCGCGGGCATGGCCGCAGATGGCCGGGCCCCAGCTGCCGACGTAGTCGATGTAGCGATTGCCGTCCACATCCCAGGCGTAGGCACCCTTGACGCGGTCGAAGACGATGGGCTGACCGCCGACCGATTTGAAGGCCCGCACGGGGGAGTTGACGCCACCGGGCATCAGCTTCTGGGCTGCGGCAAAGATCTCTTCGGAGCGGGCCGTTTTCAGGGTCGAGGAACTAACCAAAACACTCTCCTTAACTGTCGCGAAGACGATGCAGTCGCTGTCCTGGCCGGGCCGACTCCCGTCGCAGTTTCCCACCGGGCTAGCCGTGGCGGGGCCTGTCGCTCCGGACAATTACGTCATTCTATAGCGTTCGACCGGGCAGGCCGGAGCCAGGGGGGAGGGGCCCCGATGATAGCGTTAAGGAAGCTCTGCCGAACCCGAACGCCATGTCTGCCGCTCTCGCCCTGAATGTGCCCCTGGACGCCATTGCCTACGATGAGCGGGGTCTGGTGCCGGCGATCGCCCAGGATTGTCTGGACGGGGCGGTGCTGATGATGGCCTGGATGAACCGCGAGTCGCTGCAGCGCACCCTGGAGACCGGTGAGGCCTGGTATTGGAGCCGCTCTCGCCAGGAGCTGTGGCACAAGGGCGCTACCTCCGGCCACACCCAGACGGTGCATGCCATCCGCTACGACTGCGACAGCGATGCCCTGCTGCTGACCATCGATCAGACCGGTGATGTCGCCTGCCACACCGGGGCACGCAGCTGCTTCCACCGCAGCGAGCGCGACGACCAGTGTCTGGAGCCCCCGGCGGACATGCTCACCGAGGTCTACCGGGTGGTGCGCGATCGCCGCGACAACCCCACGGAGCAGTCCTACACCAGCAGTCTGTTCGCTGGTGGCGACAACAAGATCCTCAAGAAGATCGGCGAGGAAGCTGCCGAGGTGGTGATGGCCTGCAAGGACGATGACCGGGATGGTCTGGCCGGTGAGGCCGCAGACCTGTTCTTCCACACCCTCGTTGCCCTGGCTCACCACAACGTCGACCTGCGCGATGTCTACCGCAAGCTCCAGAGCCGCCGCCGCTAATCCGCCAGTTCGAGAAGTACCGGGGCGTGGTCGCTGGGCTTCTCCCAGCTCCGGGGTTCCCGGTCGATGATGCAGGCGATCGCCCGCTCCCGCAGCGGCTTACTGACGTAGTGGTGGTCGATGCGCCAGCCGCGGTTGCGCTGGAAGCCCGCCTGGCGGTAGTCCCACCAGCTGAAGGCGTCCTCAGCGTCGCTGAACAGTCGGAAGGCATCGTGGAAGCCGAGGCTGAGGACGTTATCTCGCAGGGCCTGGCGCTCCATCGGCGTGGCCATGATGTGGTCGTCCTTGCCGGGAGCGTAGATATCCCGATCCTCCAGGGCGATGTTGAAGTCGCCGCAGACCGACACCGGCGCGGCCTCGTCCTGCAGCGCCGTCAGGTACTGACGCAGCAGGGTCAGCCAGCGCAGCTTATAGCTGTACTTGTCGGAGTCGGGGGAGGAGCCGTTGGGTACGTAGAGATTGACCAGCCGCACCCCGCACAGGACACCACTGATCACCCGCTTCTGGTCGTCGAGATCGCCTATGGTCGCGGCGGGCAGCACCCCGCCGAAGCCCAGGCGCACATCCTCCAGGGGCTGACGGCTGAGAATGGCAACGCCGTTGTAGCTCTTCTGGCCGACGAAGGCGCAGTGGTACCCCAGGGACTCCAGTGCCGCCCGGGGAAAGTCCTCGTCCACCACCTTGGTTTCCTGCAGGCATAGGGCATCGACGGGATTCTGACCCAGCCAGGTCGACAGGTGCTCCAGGCGGGTGCGGAGCGAATTGACGTTCCAGCTGGCGATGCGCATGGGGGGTCCGGAGCACGACGCTGTCACTCTACCGCAGTGACCGGAACCGCCATTCGCTAAAATTTGCGGAGCCCTCCCGTGAGTTCGAACGTCATGAAATACGGCTGGTCTCTGGTTGCTCTGACCGGTCTGCTGCTGGCGACCGCTCCCGCCCAGGCACAGTTTTCCTTCGGATCCACACCTTCATCCTCCAGCTCCACGAGCGGCACTCCCGGTACTCCCGGGAGCAATTCCAACAGCGTCAATCCGATCCAGCTGTTTCAGCAGCTGCAGATGATGTCTGACCGGGGCGCTCCCACCAGCCCGGCCGAGCAGAACCGTCTGTTCGACAAGGAAACCGAGTCCTTCCGGGCCAAGCAACTGCAGCAGATCCGGGCCACTCAGGCCAACCCGAATCCGGCCCTGGCACCGACGACGCCTGCCCAGCCCAAGCCCTAACCGAGACGTAGCGTGACCCGACCGGATTGGAGTGCGATCGCCGAGACGTTCCGGCGGGAACTGGGCGATCGCCAGGTGGTGCAGCGCCGCGAAGAGCTGCTGGTCTATGAGTGTGACGGACTCGCCAGCTACCGCCAGGAACCAGCCCTGGCCGTCCTGCCCCGCAGTACCGAGGAGGTGGCGATCGCCGTCCGCCTCTGCAATCGCTACGGAGTCCCCTTCGTGGCCCGCGGTTCCGGTACCGGCCTCTCCGGTGGTGCCCTGCCACTCGAGGACTCGGTGCTGATCGTCACCTCGCGGATGCGGAAGACCCTGGCGGTCGACTACGAGAACCAGCGGATCACCGTCGAGCCGGGGGTGATCAACAGCTGGGTCACCCAGACCGTGAGCGGTAAGGGCTTCTACTATGCCCCCGATCCCTCCAGCCAGATTGTCTGCTCGATCGGCGGTAACGTCGCCGAGAACGCCGGGGGCGTGCACTGCCTCAAGTACGGCGTCACCACCAACCACGTCCTGGCCCTGACCCTGGTGCTGCCCGACGGCGAGATCGTCACGGTCGGCGGCGTCGGCCCGCAGATGCCCGGCTACGACCTGGCGGGTGTGTTCGTCGGCTCCGAAGGCACCCTCGGCATCGCCACGGAAATCACCCTGCGCCTGCTCAAGGCCCCGGACTGCGTTCAGGTGCTGCTGGCGGACTTCCCCAGCGTTGAAGCGGCTGGGGCAACCGTCTCCGGCATCACCCGTGCCGGGATCATCCCCGCCGGTATGGAGCTGATGGACAACTTCAGCCTCAACGCCGTCGAGGATGTGGTGCGCACCAACTGCTACCCCCGCGATGCCCAGGCAATCCTGCTGGTGGAGATCGACGGCCAGGCTGCTGAGGTGGCGGTGAACAGCGATCGCGTTGCCGCCATCTGCCGGGAGAACGGGGCCCGCAGCATCCGCATCGCCACGGACCCAGTAGAGCGCGACACCCTCTGGAAGGGACGCAAGGCGGCCTTCGCCGCCATGGGCCGGATCAGCCCCAACTACTTCGTGCAGGATGGCGTCATCCCCCGCACCCAGTTGGCGGGCGTCCTGCAGGAAATCGAGGCTCTGGGCGATCGCTTCGGCTACAAGGTGGCCAACGTCTTCCATGCCGGGGACGGTAACCTGCATCCGCTGATTCTCTACGACGATGCCGTACCCGGGGCCTTCGCCGAGGTCGAGGAACTGGGCGGCGAAATTCTCAAGCTCTGCGCCCGGGTCGGCGGCAGTATTTCTGGTGAGCACGGGGTCGGTGCCGACAAGCGCTGCTTCATGCCGGACATGTACAGCGACACCGACCTGGAGACGATGATCTGGGTCCGGGAGGCGCTCAACCCTGACAACCTCGCTAATCCCACCAAGCTCTTTCCCACCCCCCGCACCTGTGGCGAAGGGGCGCAGCAGGATGCGGGTCGTCAGCTTCCGGCGGGCGTGGAACGGTTCTAGACCGAACGCAGCAGCGGTAGGCGCCGGGTGCGGGCGATCGCATTCGCGGCCTCCCGGGCCAGACCGGCACTGCGATAGGAGGCAATCACCCGCCGTCCCGGCAGCTCCTGACACCCGGCGTGCAGCTCCAGCCAGCCTTCGGTGCCGTAGAGAGTGAAGTGCTCGGGTTGGTCCGGGCCAACAGCAAATAGACGCACGGGTTCAGAGGGCAGGGATCGGACTATTTTCCCCAGCCCTGCTCGCTGTGGCATCCGTGCAACTACCGAGTTGTCGGAGCCGCCTGTAGTTGCCGGATCTGATCCCGGTACTGGGCCGGGGCCAGGGCCAGGGCTTTGCCGAAGGCGCTCGTCGCCGCGGCCGCCTGACCCCGCTGGCGTTCCACCAGGGCGATCGCCAGCTGCGGCCGGAAGTCCTGGGGCGTTGTCTGGGCCATCTGCCGGTAGAGCTTGAGGGCGTCGTCCACCTTGCCGGTGGTGAGATAGGTCTGGGCCAGCAGCAGTTCCAGTTCCTGGCGGCGAGCCGCAGGCACCTTATCCTTCTGCTCGAACAGCAGATAGTAGAGCTGACTGACCGCCGCATCGGGTTTGTTCTGGGCCAGCAGCAGTGCGGTTAGTCCCCGCAGGGCTTCCGGCTGGGAAGGGTCCTTCTCCAGCACCTGACGGTAGCTCTGGCTGGCAAGATCGAGCTTGCCGAGCTTCTGCTGCACCTGGGCCAGCAGCACCCGGTAGCCCGGTTGCTGTGGATTGACCCGCACCAGGGTACTGAGGGGTTGCTCAACCCCGACGAAATCTCCCAGCTTCAGTTTCGCTTCGATCAGCCCCTGCAGGGCGGTTGGGTTTTCCGGTTCCTTCTCCAGCACCATGGCAAAGCCCTTGGCCTGGGATGTCAGGGCCTCCCGTTCCGGGGCGGTCAGCGGTTTGGGCCCGGCGGGGGTTGCCGGGGCAGCGGTGTTCGGGCCGGGAGTCGGCGGTGTGGCCGGGGCGTTGAGGGCCCCGATCAGCAGTGGAGCGGCAGCCGAGCCCACCAGGGCCACCAGGGCAACAATCAGAACGGTTTGGTTGATCCAGCGGCGTTTGGCGGCCACAGCGGCGCTCCCGAAATACGCAGGACATTGTACGCGCTGACCTCCGTTGCCCTGACGCCCAGGCGCTATTCTTGGACGCAACCTGGCAGAGCCGAGGAAGTTCCATGCGACCCGCCCCGATCCCCCCCGCTGGTGAACCGATGCAGTTCCGGGCCATCGGCCTGATTCGCGGACGCTACTGCCCCGGAGAGAGCTTCACCTGCGGTTTCATCGAAACCGATTCGGGCGAGCGCATTGAAGCCGTGATCCTGGGCAAGGCTCTCAGCCTGGTGCGCAACCATGTGGATCTGGCGCAGGCCCACCTCTGGGTGGTCTATCCGCGCACGCGGCCTAGGCCTCCCCATCTGCATCTGCAGGTGGTCGGTCTCTGGGAACCGGAGACCTTGCAGGTGCCCCGGAGTGCCGCCAATGGTGGCCCCCGACCTCCCGCCCCGCCTCGCCTGAATATGTCGGAAAACTACTTCTCGATCCGCGGTGAAGTGGTCGCCCAGAACGACCGCCGCCAGCAACTGGCGATCAAGATTCAGCAGCGGCCCCGACCCGGTGAAACCGAAGCCCGGGATTTTCGGGTCGAGATCCAGGGGCAGTTGCCCAACCCGGCTCTGCAGGAGTTCTGGGAGGTGGAGGCGGAGCGTCAGGGCGATCGCCTGTTGCTGCGGCAGGCCAAGCGGGTCAAGGCCATGGGTCCCCGCCGCCGCTCTGAGGCTGAGCATCCGGCCCCGCGTCCGGGACGTCACCGCTCCCAGTCTCCCCACCGGGAGACCCCCCAACCTGAGGTGTCCAGCCGCTCGGAACGCCCGGCCCCTCCCAAACCGGTTCGGGTTCCCCCCAGCGATTCCCAATGAGTGGTGGCGAGTTCTGGCTGCGCACCAGCGGCACCTGGATGAACCTGGGGACCGTCCTGCTCGGCAGTCTGGTGGGGCTGGGGTTGCATCAGCGACTACCGGCCCGACTGCAGCAGCGGCTGACCCAGGCGGTGGGTCTGATCACCCTGTTCATCGGCCTGCAGTTGAGTGGTCGCCTCACCCAGGTGAGTGGCGCTCGCCTGGACGCGATCGTGATCGGCCTGCTGGCCCTGGTGCTGGGTGGCTTGCTGGGTGAACTGGCCCGTCTGGATGACCGTCTGCAGGGATTCGGGGATTGGTTGCAACGGCAGGTGCGGGGCAGCGGTCGCTTCAGCGAAGGGTTCGTGGCTGCCAGTCTGCTGTTCTGCGTCGGGCCAATGACCCTGCTGGGCAGCCTGCAGAATGGCCTCAGCGGTGACGCCCGTCTGCTACTGCTCAAGGCGACGATGGACGGCATCAGTGCCGTCATCCTGGCCAGCAGCTACGGCATCGGAGTGGCTGCGTCCGGCCTGACGATTCTGCTCTACCAGGGCGGTCTATCACTGGCGGCGGGATGGCTGGGGCAGAGTCTGGCAGACCCGGCAACGAGTCCGGGGGTGCTGGTGAGTACCGGCTGCGGCGGCCTGATGATCGTGGCGATCGCCCTCAACCTGCTGGAGCTGGCCCGGATTCCGGTGGCCGCCTTCCTGCCCGCCCTGGTGCTGGGGCCGCTGCTGCAGTGGCTGGTTAACGGTTAGGGAGCTTCAAACAAGCTCCGTGACAGTTCACTCTGTCGGATGATGGCGGCAAGAGTGCCAAGCGCCAGTTCGCGGTGATCGGGAACCGGCACGGTCAGCGTGCGCCCGTCCATCTGCTTCTGAAGGATGCGGTGGCTTCCTTTCTGGCGAACGCAGACAAACCCATGGGCGAAGAGGATAGCTTCACACTCCCGTCCGGAGATTCGCCGCAGCTTAGGCAACCACGACCTCCAGGCCGCTGACGAAGACATCCCCCTGCAGACGAGCTGCCACCTCGTCGGCGGGTGCGCACTCTAGAAACCCCTCCACGGCCTCGCGCAGATTCCGCTTGGCCTCCTCCAGGGAGTCGCCCTGGCTGGCAATATCCAGCTCCGGGCAGTGAGCAACGTACCAGTCGCCTTCACGGCGCAGCACGGCCGTCAGGGAGTAGCGCATCAGGCAACATCCATCGGATGCTCTCAGTTTGCCATCGCGCCGAAGCCGCCGCCGCCGGGGGTGTGGATTTCCACCGCCTCTCCCGCCTGGAGGTCCACCTGACAGCAGGCGGGCAAGGGTGTGCGATCGCCATCGGCGGTCACCCGCCAGTTCTGGCCCGACTGGGCCTCGCCCCCGCCCGCCAGACCAAAGGGCACCTGCTGGCGGCGGCCGGTGAGCAGCGACAGCGTCACCGGTTCGGTGAAGCGCAGGCGCCGCACCAGTCCCTCACCCCCCGGCCAGCGACCGGCGCCACCACTGCCCTCCCGCAGCCGGAACTCCTCCACCCGCACCGGCAGACGACACTCCATCACCTCGGGGTCCGTGAGGCGGGAGTTGGTCATGTGGGTCTGCACCGCCGAGGCACCGGCGAAGCCCCGCCCGGCTCCAGCCCCTCCGGCGATCGTCTCGTAGTACTGGCAGCGGTCGTTGCCGAAGCTGAGATTGTTCATCGTCCCCTGGCTGGCGGCCAGCACTCCCAGCGCGGCGTAGAGGGCATCGGCGATCGCCTGGGACGTCTCCACATTCCCGGCCACCACCGCCGCCGGATAGCGGGGCGAGAGGATCGAGCCCTCGGGTAACCGCAGCGTGATCGGTCGCAGACAGCCCGCATTCAGCGGCATCGATCCCGGCACCAGGGTGCGGAAGCCGTAGAGCACCACCGCCTTGGCGATGCTGGCCGGGGCGTTGAAGTTGTGGGGCTGCTGGGGTGAACTGCCGCTGAAATCGACCACGGCACTGCCGCTCTCCCCATTGAGGCTGAGGGTGAGTCGGATCTCGGCGCCGCAGTCCATGGGCACCGTGGCGATCGCCTGTCCCGGGTGCTGCTGGGCCAGCTCGCGGATCGCCTGCCGCACCGCCGCCTCGGCGTTGTCCTGTACAAACCCTAGGTAGGCCCGCACCGTGGCGACGCCGAACTGGGCACAGGTCCGTTCCAGTTCCCGGACCCCCGTCGCATTGGCCGCCACCTGGGCCTGGAGGTCCGCCAGATTTCGGTCGGGGCTGCGGGCCGGATAGGGCCCTGTGGCCAGCAGATCCCGCAGGACCTGCTCCTGGAACACCCCCGCCACCACCAGCCGGGTCGGTGGAATGCGGATGCCCTCCTGATCGATGTGGGTACTGGCAGCGGGCATGGAGCCGGGGGTGATGCCGCCCAGGTCGGCGTGGTGCCCTCGGGAGGCCACCCAGAAGTCGGGCACCGTTGCCTCCGGCAGGAACACCGGCGTCACCACGGTCACGTCCGGCAGGTGGGTACCGCCGCCGTAGGGGTCGTTGAGCACCCAGCTGTCGCCGGGCCGGACCTCAACGGCCGCCTCGCGCAACGCCCGCACACTGTCGCCCATGGAGCCGAGATGGACCGGGATGTGGGGCGCGTTGGCCACCAGTTCCCCCTGGGCGTCGAAGAGGGCACAGGAAAAGTCCAGCCGCTCGCGGATGTTGACCGAACTGCTGGTGTTCTGCAGGGTAACGCCCATCTGTTCGGCGATCGCCTGGAAGAGGTTGTTGAAGATCTCCAGCCGCACCGGGTCCGGACGGGAGAGGTCGAGCGCGGCCTTCGCTGCTTCAGTCCGCTGACGGTGCAGCAGCAGATTGCCCTGGTCATCCACCCGAGCAGCCCATCCCGGCTCGACCACATTCGTGCCCGTGGGTTCGAGAATCAGCAGCGGTCCCGTCAGGTCATCGCCGGGTCGCAGATCGGTCCGCTGGTAGACGGGCACCCGCTGCCAGCGATCGCCGCTGAACAGCTCGGTCTCGGCGATCGCCTGCAGGGGGCCCTGCCGGGGAGGCAGGGACGGCAGGGCAGCACTGACGTCAGCATCCTGAATCGCTTCCACCAGCAGTGCCTCGATCTGCAGGGGACGCTGCAGCCGGAACCCGTAGCGACGCTGGTGTTCCGCCTCGAACTGCTGCTCCAGGGTGACCGGGTCTGCCCAGGTCAGTACCAGCGGTGAGTCGGTGCCCTGGTAACGCAGCTGCAGGCGTCGCTCCAGCCGATCAACCCGCTCCAGTTCGGCGGCTGCCTGCTGCTCCAGGTCCCGAGCTAGGGACTCCATCTGGGCTAGCACCGAAGCCGACAGGGACTGTTCGACGCTTCGCTGGCGCAGGCTGCGGCGATCCGCCAGACCGATGCCGAAGGCCGAAAGCACCCCGGCGTAGGGATGGATCAGCACCCACTCCATGCCCAGGGCCTCCGCCAGCTGGCAGACGTGCTGGCCTCCGGCGCCGCCGAAGCAGCAGAGAACGTAGTCCGTCAGGTCGTAGCCCCGCTGCAGGGAGATGCGCCGGATCGCCTGGGCCATGTTGTCGACGGCGATCGCCAGAAACCCCTCGGCCACCTGCTCAGGCCGCCGCTCCACACCGGTCGCCTCGGCCATGCGGGTCGCCAGGGCGGCAAATCCGGCCCGCACCGATTCGGGGTCGAGCGGCTGATCCCCCCCGGGCCCGAACAGCGTCGGAAAGAAGTCGGGCTGCAGCTTCCCGACCATGACGTTGGCATCGGTGACCGTCAGCGGTCCGCCGCGTCGGTAGCAGGCCGGACCGGGGTTGGCCCCTGCCGATTCGGGACCGACTCGGCAGCGCTGGCCATCGAAGCCGAGGATCGAGCCGCCGCCCGCCGCCACGGTGTGAATAGCCATCATCGGGGCCCGCAGCCGCACCCCCGCCACCTCGGTCTCAAAGCTGCGTTCGTACTCGCCGTCGTAGTGGGCGACATCGGTGGAGGTGCCGCCCATGTCAAAGCCGATCAGCCGCCCGAAGCCCGCCTGACGGCAGACGCTGACGGCACCGACAATCCCCCCAGCGGGACCGGAGAGGATGCTGTCCTTGCCCTGGAAGCGCCGGGCCTCGGTCAGACCGCCGTTGGACTGCATGAACAGCAGCGGCGGCGGCGTCCCACCGGTGGCCAGCGCTCCGGCGATGCGATCCACGTAGCGGCGTAGCACCGGGGTTAGGTAGGCGTCCACCACCGTGGTGTCACCGCGACCGACCAGCTTCAGCAGCGGACTGACCTCGTGGGACACCGACACCTGCGCAAAGCCCAGAGTCCGCACCCAGGCGGCCAGCTGCTGCTCGTGGACGGGATGGCGATCGCCGTGCAGCAGGGCGATCGCCACCGCCGTGATCCCGTCCTCGCGGGCCCGACGCAGGTCCGCCTCCAGGGCCTTCCGGTCGGTCAGAGGCTGGAGCACCCGACCCTCGGCATCCAGCCGTTCGCTCACCTCCAGCACCCGGTCGTAGAGCGGCTCGGGGCGACGGATGTCGAGGGCGAAGATATCGGGTCGGTTCTGGGTGCCGATGCGCAGCAGATCCCGGAAACCACGGGTGATCAGCAGCAGGGTGCGATCGCCCCGACGCTCCAGCAGGGCATTGGTGGCGACGGTGGTGCCCATGCGGATGGCTGCGATCAGTTCCGCCGGAATCGGGTCCTCGGGCCCCAGCCCCATCAGAGTGCGGATGCCCTGAATCGGCGCATCGGCGTAGCGTTCCGGATTCTCCGAGAGCAGCTTGTACAGGCGCAGCTGACCGTCGGGGGTGCGGGCGACGATGTCGGTGAAGGTACCGCCGCGATCAATCCAGAACTGCCAGCGCGGGTCGGAGGAGGGAGTCACGGTTGCCGGTGGAATGCGGGGCCGTACTCCATTCTCCCAGGCCGCCTACTGCCCGGAAGGCTCCCGCAGGGTGCGGCGGTTCTGGCGTAGCTGGGCCAGTTGCTGCTGCTGAGGCGGGGTCAGCACCGCCTGGATCTCGGCTTCCATCTGCCGCCGCAGGGTGCGCGCCTGCAGACGGAGCTGATCCAGCTTGGTTTCCTCCTGGGCCATGCGACTCGGGTCGGCATTCTGGGACTTCAGGGCCTGGAGCTGATCCCGTTCCTGGTGCAGCTGCTGCTTCAGGGGCTGCAGCTGAGGCCGGTAGCGATCGCGGATGGCGACGATCCGCTGCTTCTGCTCGGCCGTAAGGTTCAGCTGTTCCATCAGGCGGGCGCGGCGGGCCGGTTGTACCTGGGAAGGGGATACAGAGTTGGGGGCAGGTGTCGACTGGGCCCGCAGCGGCAGGGGGGCGATCGCCAGCGCCGTCAGCAGCAGGCCGGTGAACAGAATCGGTCGAGCCATCGGATGTCTTCCTCGAAAAGGGTTGAGGGCGGCCTCCCTATGCATGCCCAGGACGCCCCATTCGGCACAACGGTTCCCCAGGGACCGCAGGCGGACCCCGACCCGGCACAATGGGAAAAGCCCTCCCACCCCTGGAGCGGCGTTCCGGCCCGCCTCGGGAGAGCGCCTTTGAACTCGGAAACGCGCATCCGCCAGCTGCTGGCCGAACTGCAGCACGAACTCGATCAGCTCCAGGCCAAGGCGGATGCAGCCCCCATCGATCTGCGGGCCGTGCTGCAGACGATGCCCGCCGAGGCGATCGCCGAAGCGCTCTACCGCTCCCTCGATAGTCACAAGCTGGAGCGCTGCCAGCGCTTCCTCAACAGCTACCGGCAGCAGGACCAGGGCTGGCGCGGCATCGAAACCGACATCCAGAAACTGGTTCCCCTGCCGTCGTTCATCATCCAGAACTTCGTGATCGGGCTGGCCCAGCGGCGCTATCCCCAGGTGCATCAGCCCGCCGAGCTGGCCCAGGTGATTCAGGATGACTACTGCGTCGCCCTCGATCTCAGCCGCAAGACGGACTGGTTCCGGGCCTGGGCTATCCTCCAGCACGGGCTGAATGCGGGCCTGGTGCTGGAGAATCCACCCCACAGTATCCATCAGTTCGTCGAGCAGGCGATGCGCTACGGCGCGGGCAGTCGCCGCCGGGCTGAACCGCCGCGTCAGGAGCCCCCGCGGGCCA
>CAWUMD010000010.1:0-20601 GCA_963923365.1 uncultured bacterium | reverse complement strand
GCGGTTGCTGATCCGTCGCACCCTGGTGCAGTGGGGCCTGGCGCCCGGGCGCCAGCGTCGTCGTCGCTGAGGTACGCCCGATGTTCTACGAATCCGCCCGTTTTCCCTTCACGGCCCAACTGGAAGCCCATTGGGAAACCGTACTCACCGAGCTGCAGACCCTACGGGACGAGAACTTCATCCCCTGGCCCGAGAAGTATCTCTACAACGACAAGGGGTGGGAGACCTTCGGCCTCTACGCCTTCGGCGTCAAGATCCGCAGGAACTGCGATCTCTGCCCCGGCACCACCGCCCTGCTCGAGCAGATTCCTAACCTCGTCTCGGCCGGGTTCTCCTCCCTCGCCCCCGGCACCCACATCCAGCCCCACACCGGCTATGACGATGGGGTGCTGCGCTGCCACCTGGGGCTGATCATTCCCGAGGACTGCGCCATCCGGGTCGGCAGCGAAACCCGCGTCTGGGCCCCGGGGAAAACAATGGTCTTCGATGACACTGAGGAGCACGAAGCCTGGAACCGCAGCGATCGCACCCGCGTGGTGCTGCTGCTCGACTTCACCCCCGAAGCAGGCGTCCTTGACGACCTGCCACCGGAGCAGGCCGATGCACCGGTCTCGCTGCTGCATCGGGCCGGTCGCCGCCTCAAGTCCTTGCTGAAGGGAGCCTAGACTCCATTAAGATTTCTGAAGACTGCAGACAACCAGGATTCATCAAACCCATGCGTGTTGCTATCGTCGGCGCCGGTCTGGCCGGACTCGCCGCAGCCGTGGATCTCGTCGACGCGGGCCACCAGGTCGATCTCTACGAATCCCGTCCCTTCGTCGGCGGCAAGGTCGGCAGCTGGGAAGATGCCGACGGCAACCACATCGAAATGGGTCTGCACGTCTTCTTCTTCAATTACGCCAACCTCTTCGCCCTGATGAGGAAGGTCGGCGCCTTCGAGAATCTCCTGCCCAAGGACCACACCCACGTCTTCGTCAACAAGGGTGGCGAACTGGGGGAACTGGATTTCCGCTTCCCGATCGGCGCCCCCTTTAATGGTCTGAAGGCCTTCTTCACCACCTCCCAGCTCTCGGCCATCGACAAGATCCAGAACTCCCTGGCCCTGGCCACGAGCCCGATCGTGCGCGGCCTGGTGGACTACGAAGGCGCCATGAAGCAGATCCGCGACCTCGACCGGATCAGCTTCGCCGACTGGTTCCGCAGCCACGGCGGCAACGACGGCAGCCTGAAGCGGATGTGGAATCCGATCGCCTACGCCCTCGGCTTCATCGATACCGAGGAGATCTCGGCCCGCTGCATGCTGACCATCTTCCTGATGTTTGCGGCCAAGACCGAGGCCTCGAAGCTGAACCTGCTGGCGGGCTCACCCCACAACTACCTGCTCAAGCCCCTGCTTGACTACATCGAGGCCCGCGGTGGGAAGCTGCACCTGCGCCGCCGGGTCAAGGAAGTCGAATACGCCGAGGTGGACGGTCAGACCCGGGTCACGGCCCTGGCGATCGCCGACGGCGACTCCGTCGAGCGGGTCGAAGCCGATGCCTACCTGGCCGCCTGCGATGTCCCGGGCATCCAGCGGCTGCTGCCCGAGGGCTGGCGTCGCTGGAGCGAGTTCGACAACATCTACAAGCTCACCGCCGTCCCCGTCGCCACCGTACAGCTGCGCTTCGATGGCTGGGTGACCGAACTGCAGGATGAGCAGGCGATGAAGACCCTCGGTCAGGCCCGGGGTCTCGACAACCTGCTCTACACCGCCGACGCCGACTTCTCCTGCTTCGCCGACCTGGCCCTGGCCAGCCCGAAGGACTACTATCGCGAGGGTCAGGGGTCGTTGCTGCAGTGCGTGCTCACCCCCGGTGACCCGTTCATCGCCCGCAATCCCGAGGAGATCGCCCAGCACGTCCTCGCCCAGGTGCACGAGCTGTTCCCCTCCTCCCGCCAGCTGACCATGACCTGGTCGAATGTTGTCAAGCTGGCCCAGTCCCTCTACCGGGAGGCCCCCGGGATGGACCCCTTCCGCCCCGACCAGAAAACGCCGATCACCAACTTCTTCCTGGCGGGCAGCTACACCCAGCAGGACTACATCGACAGCATGGAAGGCGCCACCATGTCCGGTCGTCAGGCCGCCCGCGCCATCCTCGCAGCGGCGGGCTGAGATGAGCGAGTGGCTCGAGCACAGCTGTCAGGTCGAAGTGGCAGTGAACGTCGACCACGCCTGGGCGCTGTGGTCCAACCTGGAACAGATGCCCCGCTGGATGCCCTGGATCCGCTCGGTGCAGGTCCAGGCCGAGGCCCCGGAGTTCTCCCGCTGGACCCTGGCCGCCCAGGGCGTCGAGTTCAGCTGGCAATCCCGGGTCACGCGTCAGATCCCCAACCAGATCATCCAGTGGGAGTCGGTGGACGGACTGCCCAATCGGGGGGCCATCCGCTTCTATGAACGGGGCCCCGGACGCTGCATCGTCCGGCTCTCGATTGCCTACCAGCTGCCCACCATGCTGCAGCTCCTGGACAATCTCGTCCTCGGCCGGTTTGTGGAAAGTACCCTGCAGGCGGATCTGGACCGCTTCCGCCGGTTTGCCGAAGCCGAGGAGCGCTGATCCCAGCTCTGACGTTCCGTAAATCTGCGATGGTGGTTCTCCAATCTCAGCCGATAGGCTGAAGCTGAGTCCGCCATCCGGCTGAGGTCAGCCCTGGGTGACGCTCCTTCCACCGCTGCGGGGGCTTTGGCCACCGATGACTGCCCACGACACCCTGCGCCAGGAAACCCTGGAACTGCTGCACCGGTATCAGCTCAGCGGCGATCGCCGCCTGCGGGATCGGATCATCACCCTCAACCTCGGTCTGGTGCGCCGGGAAGCTCACCACTGGCAGCAACGCTGCAGCGAAAGCTTCGAGGATCTGGTCCAGGTGGGCTGCCTGGGACTGATCCAGGCGATCGAGCGCTTTGACCTGAGCACGGGCCACGCCTTCAGTTCCTTCGCCATGCCCTGCATCCGGGGAGAAATCCGCCATTACCTGCGCGATCGCAGCAGCCCGCTGCGTATTCCCCGGCGTTGGGCAGAACTACAGCAGCACTCGGAAATGGTCAATCGGGAGCTGGAGCAGCAGCTGCATCGTCCACCCACCACAGCCGAAACCGCCACCGCCCTTGGCATCAGCGAGCAGGAATGGCAGCAGATTCGCCTCGCGCAGCGCAACCGGCATCCCCTCAGCCTCGATCTGCCCGTTCGGGATGAGACCGACCATGCCATCAGCCTCGGAGAGCTGATTCCGGATCCCCAGGGCCAGCTGCGGCAACTGGCTCAGGAGGATCGCCTCCGCCTCAGTCAGGCGATGGAGCTACTGGAGGCACGCACCCGTCAGGTGCTCGAAGCGGTCTTTCTGGAGGATCTGAATCAGAAGGAAGTGGCTTCCCGGCTCGGCGTCAGTGTCGTGACGGTCTCGCGCCAGGTGAAAAAAGGGATTCGGGCACTGCAGCGCCTGCTCGGTCCGGAGGGATGACGGGCCCCAGTCCATGGGGCATGCTGAAGGGCAACGATGGGGTCAGGGTCATGTCCGGGGTTCGCTATCCACTGCTGATCGGGTGCAGTCTGGCCCTGGTGGGCTGCGCCGGAGTATCCGGTGCCCGCACCAACCCCGACAACCTGATCAGCCTGGCGATCGCCGCACCGGAGGTGGCCGCAGCCCCACCCACCGCAACAGCGACCATGCCGGTGGCGGCAGGCCTGATTCCGGCCATCCAGGGCGACACCCATCTCAGTCAGGTCAGCCTGGGTCGGCCGGATCCCTTCGGGTCGGTGCTGCCACCCACGCCCAGCCCCACCCCTGCTGGCAGTGGCACGGCCAGCGGTACAACCGGCTCACCGGGGGCAACCGCTGGGTCAGGACAGGAGACCGCCGTGATCGTCACGGGTGTGATGGTGACCGGGGGGCGCAGCCAGGCCCTGATCCAGACCAGCGATGGCCGCAGCCAGAGTGTGGGGGTTGGCGATCGCCTCAGTAACGGCCTGCAGGTTATGGCCATTGACAGTTACAGCCGCCGTCCAACCGTGTGGTTCCGCAGCGGCAACAGCCCCAGGCTGGTTCCCAGCCGGATGCCGCTGACCGCTTCTCTACCCTGAAACGGTCAGCCCCTTCCTGCCAGGAAAGCCGAGCGCCAGGGGCGGAAGGTCGGCGCCAGCGTGGGACCCGCCAGCAACAGGCTCGGATAGGCCCGCGCCGCGTAATCCACACCGGCCCGCAGGGGAAACGGATTGCCATGCAGCCAGTCCCAGTCCACCCCGACGGCGCGGGCGATCGCCACCACCGCCGCCACATCCCAGACCTTGGGCGTCGCCTCCAACGCCCCGACCATCGCCCCATCCAGCACCGAAAGCAGGTTGTAGGTGGCGACCCCCAGCATGCGAATCTTGCAGGGGAAGGGGAGAGCTCGCACCGAGTCATCCTGCAGCACCCCAATGCTGCGGGTGCAGAAGCTGAACAGATGACTGGAACTGAAATCCGCAGCACGACGCAGCGGCACCCCGTTCATATCAGCCAGGGTCGGGCACTGCAGCCCTCCGGCAGCACCCCAGAGGCCCCGGTAGGTGCGCCCCAATCCAGGTAGGTGTACCACCCCCAGGACCGGCTCCCCATGATGGAGCAGGGCAATCGAAATGGCCCAGACCGGAATCCCACGGGCGAAGTTGGTAGTCCCATCGAGAGGGTCCACAACCCAGACCCAGTCCGACTCCGGCATGATCTGACTGCCTTCTTCAGTCAGAAAGGCGGCGCCTGATAGCAGGGGTTCCAGACCCTGACGCAGGACACGATCTGACTGGCGATCGCAAGCGGTGACCAAGCTGCCATCGGCCTTGGCCTCAGCCGTCACCTGCCCAAAGGCAGACAGTTGATCCTGACCCACGGCGATCGCCAGCCGCGTCACCCGGGTGAGCAGATCATCCCAGCGCTCAGTCCCCAAACCGAGATTCATCAATCGCTACTGCGGGTAGGAAACAGCAGGATAGTTACTGACCTGACGCACCAGTGCGGCGTAGGCCCGGTTGTAGGAAATGATCGCGTCCAGACGCAGACCTTCCTGACGGGTCAGGTCGCGCTGGGTTTCAATCACATCCGTCTGGGTACCGACCCCGGCCTGAAACCGCAGACGGGCCAGACGCAGCGCTTCCTTGGACTGCTCAACCGCCAGCTTGGTCACACCCACATTGGTCAGACTGGACTGCAGATCGTAGAACTGCTGCTCTACCCGTTGGCGGATCTGGTTGCGGGTATTGGTGAAGTTCTGCTCGGCAATCCGGGCGTTCAGGTTCTCCCGACGAGCCCTAGCTTCCGCCGCCCCACCGTCGTAGAGGGGCACATTTAGCTGCAAACCAACAGAAAAATTGTAGCCGTTGTTGTTGATAGTGGGGTTCTGAAAGAAAGCGCTGGGACTAGATCCTGAGATCTGATTCGTCACATTTTGGAACGTTGAGCCGGTACTGGCATTCAGGCCCAGCGAGGGGAGGATGGCACCAATCGCCGCCTGGGCCCGGTTATCACTGGCTTCCTTCTGCAGCAGCAGGCTCTGCAGTTCAGCGCGGTTACTGAAGGCCTGAATGATGCTCTCTTCGAGGGTCGGTTTCCAGATCGCCACCAGCTCCACCGGGTCCGCCGCCAGCAGGTTGACGTTCTGAGGAATATTCAGCAACGCGGCCAGATCCCGACGTCCCTTATCCTGACGGCCGAGGGCATTGACCAGATTCTGCTGATCCGTGGCTAACTGCACCTGTTGCCGCAGGACATCGAACTGGGTTCCCACACCCGCCTTGAACAGCGCCTGAGCATCCTTCAGGCTGACCAGGGAGGCCTTGACCGAATCATTGAAAATGCGGGTCTGCTGATCCGCCGACTGGAGCTGGTAGTAGGTGTCGGCCACCTGCTGCTTCAGATCTTCAAAGGCGGTCTCGTAGGCCAGTTCCGCCCGTTTGACCTCAGCCGTAGCCGCTGCGTAGGTCGCCCCTCGGGTGAAGTTGAAAAGCGTGTAGGCAAAGTTGACAGCACCCGTGAGGTTAGTCGTTCCGATGGTAGTGAAGTTGGCGGAATTGGTTGAAGGCGCAAGAGGTGAATTACTGCCATCAAGAAACTGCCTCGTGCCCGTTTGCTGATAGCCGACATTCCCGGTCAGGCCAAGGGTCGGCAGAAACTGGGCAAAAACTTCGCGTTGGGCAGCCCGGGCCTGATCCAGCTCCAGTTGCCGCACCTGCAGGGTCGGGTTGTTCTGGCGGGCCAGTTCGATTGCTTCCTTGAGCGTGATCGGCTGCACCGTCTTGATCTGCACCTGCTTGGGCTCGTTCGGCAGCTGCAGCGGATTGGGATTGGCCTGCAGATCCTGCAGCAGTTTGCGATCAACCGCATCCGGAGGCGTGAGGCTACCGGGAGCGGGTTGGGGTTGGGGTTTCAGGGCCGGACTGGCGGTCGGCAGAGTGGTGGTCGGCACCGCCGCAACCGGGGCCTGGGGCTGGGGGGAGGTCACCGGTTCCGGAACAGCTGCAGCCGGGAGAGGCATCTGGGAGGTTGGGATGGTCTCGGCTGCGGAGGCTCCGGCTGAAACCGCCAGGGAGCAGATCAGCGGCAGGGACCCAAGCAGGGAAAGTCTGAGAGCCATAACCCCAGGAAGGTAACGAATACTTCACACCAGCGAAGCTGACCAATCTTACGGCTTCCCATCGCCCCTGCCAACGGCAGTTCCAGAGTTCAGTACCTGGGCCAGGAGTCCGTCAATCCCAGTCGCAATGCGAATTTCAGCCCTGAGGCGTGACTGCACAGTGGCGACATCGAGATCATCCAGGAAGAGGGTGTCGCCATGCTTGAGCATCACCGAAGGTAGCAGGATCGCGTCACCCAGGTCACAATCACCCAACCCCTCGATCAGATCCTGTCCGGTCAGCAGACCTGTGACCGTCAGAGACTGGCCCCAGTAGCGACTCGCCAGACCGACCAGATTCACCTGCAGCCCCTGCACCTGGTTCAGACGGGCAGCCAAGGGAGCGAAGGCCTGCTCAACCACATTCCCGACGACCCAGGTATAGCGCCGGGGTTGCTCCAGGGCCGTCGGCAGCTGCTGCTCCGCCGCGACCAGGAACCCATCGATGAAGGAACGGATGGAACCCACCCCATTCTCCAGCTGGGGATACTGCTCATAATCCGCACTGGTGGGCAGTTCCTGACCGGCGATCAGGAACCATTCGTCCGCCAGCCAGGCGAACCGGGTTCCCAGAGTAGTCTCGAACTCCTGCTGCAGTGCCTGTACCTGGGCAATGGTGGCCCGGGCATCCTCCGGCGTCACCGGTCGCAGTTCCGCCAGGTTCTCCCGGAAGCGGGTCAGGCCCACCGGCACCACCGCTGCCGAAAGCACAGCGGGCAGTTCGCCCCGATGATGGGCCGCCAGATCCCGCAGTGTGGTTTCCAGGTGCTCACGGTCATTGATATCGGGACAAACAACCACCTGGGCATGGATCTGCAGGCCCCGTTCCGCGAACCAGCCCAGTTGCTGGCGAATCTGGCCGGCCCGGGGGTTTTTCAGCAGCCGTTCCCGCACATCGGGTTCTGTGGCATGCACCGAAACGAACAACGGGGAGAGACGCATCGCTTCAATCCGCTGCCATTCCCGCTCACTCAGGTTGGTGAGGGTGAGGTAGGAGCCGTAGAGAAAGCTCAGCCGGTAATCGTCATCCTTGTAATAGAGGCTCTCGCGCTTACCGGGGGGCTGCTGGTCGATGAAGCAGAAGGGGCAACGGTTGTTGCACTGAATCAGACCATCGAACAGGGCCGTTTCGAATTCCAGCCCCAGTCCCTCGTCATAGTCCTTCTCGATCTCGATCACATGGGTGCGATCGCGTCGGTCAAGGACCTCCAACTCGAGGTAGTCATCGGCGCAGAGGAACTGGTAGTCGATCAGATCCCGGGGCTGCTGGCCGTTGATCGAAACGAGGCGATCGCCTGCTTCGAAGCCGACCTCCTCGGCAATGGAACCGGGTTCGACCCGAGCGATGCGGGCGGGTTGGATACGGCTATCGCTCATGGCGCAGGTACAGGGGCAGCAAAAGACCTTAACTATTCTGGATCGCGCCACCGAAGAGCAGGGCCAGCAGCGCAGCCCCGAAGGCCAGCCGATACCAGACAAAGATCCAGGTGGTGTGCTGCTGCAGGAAACGCAGCAGCCAGGCGATCGCCAGCCAGGAGAAGACCAGGGCCGAAATCACACCGACAAGCGCCGGACCGATGGCGATGGGGCCAGCCAGAGCATCCTTCAGCTCCACCAGACCAGCCAGGGTGATCGCCGGGATGCCGAGCAGAAAGGAGAAACGGGCGGCGGCGGCCCGCTCCAGCCCCAGGCCCAGGCCAGCGGTCAGGGTCGCCCCGGAGCGAGACACACCGGGAATGATCGCCAGGGCCTGACCTACCCCCATCAGCAGACCATCCAGCCAGCGCAGGCTGACAAAGCTGCGCCGATGCCGAGCCAGACGCTCCGCCAGACCGAGCAGGCTACCCATCACCATCGATACCAGGGCAATCGACTCCAGACTCCGCAGAGGCGAATGATCGTAGTCAGGGACAAACTTCTTGATCAGCAGACCCAGGACAACAATCGGTAGAGTCCCGATCGCAATACCAATCGCCATCTGCCCTTCATTGCTGCTCCAGTCGCCATTGCGCAGGGACTTGAGACTACCCTGCAGCACAGCCCAGATATCCTCACGGAAGTAGGCGAGAACAGCCACGATGCTGCCCAGCTGAATCACCGCCGTGTAGGAGGAGCCGGGGTCACCCCAGCCCAGCAGCACGGGCACAACCTTAAGGTGGGCAGAACTGCTGATCGGCAGAAACTCCGTCGCCCCCTGGACAAAACCGAGCACAATCGCCTTCCACCAGGTGAGTTCCGGAGTGGCCGAGACCACGGTCGCAAGCAGGGTTTGAGGCATGGAGCAGCCACCGCAACAAGTTCGCAGCAATCCTACCGTTCCGGGCTCACCTCAGCACTGTCAGCCCGGAAGAGGCATGGTAATGTAACCGCAGGTAAAGTTTCTTAACGTTCCCCCTTGGTTGTCCCGCCGGCTCCGACTGCACCCCCAGCCCGGGTCGCAACCGCCGCCCCCGCGCCACACCACTGGTACTTCTGGGCAAGCGCCCTCTTTCTGGTTTCCGTACCAGTCTTCTTCCAGGCCCCCCTGGTGCGGCAATGGCCCCACCTCAGCCTGCTGCTTTCGGTCTTCTGGTTCTGGCTGGGCGATCGCCTCTACCGCAATCCTGAACATCAGAGCTGGGGAGACCTGCTGCTGGGCTTCAGCTGGAGCTGGCTGGCGGGGTCGCTCTACTGGGGGTGGCTGCGCTGGGAACCCCTGCTGCACCTGCCGGTCGAGGCCATCGGCCTGCCCATCGCCCTGTGGGGGCTGCGCAGCGGCTGGGGCCGCATCGGCCACTGGTTCTACCTGGGCTCGCTGCTGGGGACCGGCATCACCGATGGTTACTTCTACCTGATCAACGTCATCCCCCACTGGCGGCGGATCATGGTGGCCAGCCCCGCCGACGTGCCCAGTATCCTCCACGAAGCTCTGCTCAATCTCCGCACCCCCTGGGGAACCGGCTGGGCTCTGGGTCTGGCTCTGGTTCTGATTGCCCTCGCCCGATTGCCCCAGTCCCAGGATGATCTGCATCGCTGGACGTTTTCGGGCACGATCGTCGGCACTCTGCTGGTGGATGCGCTCTTCGGTCTGGCCGCCTGCTTGTGACAAGCTGAAACGGTTTGAGCGTGGCCAGCCATCGCTTAAGGTAGGCTTATGGTTACCGAATTTCCGTAGGGTGGTCCGAGACCGGAACGCCCACCTACCCCCCAGGTCTCGGCACGGGTGACTCCGTCCTCGCCGGGAGGCTGTAGGCAAACGTGATTCCCGTGAGAGCTCGAGAGGTTAACAGAGGAATGAAGCGGTTCGCTCGTATCGTCCTGTCCACCGTACTGATGCTCGGTCTTGCCCTGGGTTGGGGTAGCAGCGCCCAGGCCGCCATCAGCGGTATGCCCGTGTTCGCTGCCGACATCATCAACACGGCCGATGAAGCCCGCCTTGAGGCCGGTGGCAAGATCGACCTCAACAACACCAACGTCCGGGCCTTCCAGCAGTTCCCCGGCATGTACCCCAACCTCGCCCGCAAGATCGTGCTGGGTGGCCCCTACAGCTCTGTCGATGACGTGCTCAAGCTGGACCTGAGCGAACGTCAGAAGGAACTGTTCACCCAGAACAAGGACAACTTCACCGTCCTGGAACCTGTCGACGCCCTCGTTGAAGGTGGCGATCGGATCAACAACGGCATCTACCGCTAAGGTCATGCCCCCAGGTCGCACTGCGACCGGCCCGCTGTCCCGCAGGGGCAGCGGGCTTCTTTTTTCTCCAGCAGATCTGATTTCTGGCGACCCCGATTGAGCGAGCTCTCCCCCATCACTCCCCTGCATTCCCGCTACGACGCCATCGTGGTGGGTGCCGGGGCCGCCGGACTCTACAGCGCCCTGTGTCTGCCCAGTCATCTGTCGGTGGCGCTGATTGCCAAGGATCTGCCCCGCAAATCCGCCAGCGACTGGGCCCAGGGCGGTATGGCCGCCGTGACGGCGCCCGATGACAGTCCCGAACTGCATTACCAGGACACGATGCGGGCAGGCGCCGGTCTCTGCGAACCTGCAGCGGTACGCCTGCTGGTCGAGTCCGGTCAGTCCAGCGTGCAGGCCCTGCTCGCCCTGGGGGTGGCCTTTGATCGCCAGAATGGCGACACCCTCGCCCTGACCCTGGAAGCAGCCCACTCGCGGCGGCGGGTCCTGCACGCGGCGGATACCACCGGCCGGGCCATGGTCACGACCCTGTTGGAGCAGGTTCTGGAACGCCCGAATATCGAGGTAATTCCCGAAGCCTTCGTCCTGGATGTGCTGCGCCAGGGCGATCGCATCGCCGGACTGCTGCTCAGCCGCAATGGCCGCATCGAGCGCCTCGCCTCGGCGACGGTGATCCTGGCCTGTGGCGGGGGTGGACAGGTGTTTGCCCACACCACCAATCCGACCCTGAGCACCGGGGATGGGGTGGCGATCGCCTGGCGGGCGGGGGCCACCCTGCGGGATCTGGAGTTCTTCCAGTTCCATCCCACGGCCCTACTGCTGCCTGGGGCGCCCCGCTTCCTGATCAGCGAAGCCGTCCGGGGCGAAGGGGCCCACCTGGTCGATCAGCGCGGCGATCGCTTTGCCCTGCGCTTTCATCCCGACGGCGAGCTGGCCCCGCGGGATGTCGTCAGCCGGGCCATCTACCGCCATCTGCAGGAAACCGGCGATCCCTGTGTCTTCCTCAACTTGAGCCCCATCCCCGAGGAGCGGGTGAACAGCCGCTTCCCCAACATCCTCGGCGTCTGCCGCCGCTTCGGGCTGGAGCCGCTGCATCAACCGATTCCGGTCGCACCCGCCGCCCATTACTGGATGGGTGGCGTGGAGACGGATCTGCTGGGAGCCACCGACCTGCCGGGGCTCTACGCCGTCGGCGAAACCGCCAGTACCGGCGTCCATGGAGCCAACCGGCTGGCCAGCAATTCCCTGCTCGAATGCATTGTCTTCGGACAGGCCCTGGGCCGCATCCCGATCGCAGACGTCCCGGACCTGCCGGAACCGCAGCAGCTCTCGCAACCGCTACCCTTCCCCGACCTGGCCCTAGACCGGGAACGCCAGGCGTTACAGCAACTGCTTTGGCAGGGGGCCGGGATCTGCCGCACCGCCGCCGGGCTGGAGCAGGCGATTGTCGGGCTGGAAGCGATTGCACAGCGTTTCCGGGACTGCCGTCTCACCCGGGCCGTGGAGCAGGCGATCGCCGCTGGGGCCTGCGGCGACACCGGCCAGGACCAGGCCACCCTGCGGGCCTGGGGCGAACTGCGCAACCTGCTCACCGTCAGTCGGCTGATTCTCACCAGTGCCCTGATGCGCCAGGAGAGTCGCGGGGGCCACTACCGGGAAGACTTCCCAGTCACGGATGAGACGAACTGGCACTGTCACACCACACTGCGGGGGCAGACCTGGCAGCAGCAAGCCCTGAGGGGCGACGGCTAGTCCGTCCAGTCCCAGAGCAGCAGGCGCAGATTCGTGGCCTGATCGAGCCAGTCCTGCGTGTCGTCCTCCAGGAAGTCGGATTGCGAGCGACGGCACCAGCTCACCTGTCCCGCCAGCTGCGCTAGATCGATACCGGTATCCTCGTGGGGAGACCAGCCAGTACCGGACAGCAGCAGCAAGGGGCGCTTCAGCTGGGCGCGCAGTTCTACGAGCAGCTGCGGTGGCTGGGGCCAACAGCAGGCCACCAGCAGGGGGTCTCCCGCCAACGGTTCCAGCGCGGCCAGAACCGCAGTCGGCAGACTGTGAGCGACCCGGATCTGGCTGTGCAGGGGAACCGACCAACGACGTCCCTCCCGTTCCTGGCGTCGTAACCAGCGGCGCCATTGGCGGGGGGCAGCCGCGCCGCACAGGTCAGCCCGTTCCGGCAGCAGCAGGGGCAGCAGGCAGTCAATCTGCCAGCGACGCCGATGGGCAAAGGGCAGCAGAGAAGTCAGATCCACCGGGCCAGCCAGTACCAGCAGCAGTCTCAGCGTCGCCCGCCCCGGTGCCTGGCTGCGAAAGATCAGTCGCGTCGGTTGTCGCTGGGGAGCCGCCGTCAGCCAGCGGCCCTCCAACTGCTCCGCCTCAGCCCGGATGATGTCGGCACGCGTGATGATGCCCAGCAGGCGATCGCCGTTGACAACGGGCAGACGGCTGATCTGGTGGCGGCTGAGCAGATAGAGCACCCGCCCCAGCACCTCGTCGGGCCCCACCGTCACCGGCCGGGGGGTCATTACCGCCGCCAGGGGCAGGTGGTCGTCATCACCAGGCACGTAGGCATCCAGGTCCGACTGACTGATCAGCCCCACAAGGCGATCGCCCTCCAGGACCGGAAAGCCCCGGTGGCTGGAGCGGGTGAAGACACGCCGCACCTCGCCCAGGGGCAGATAGCTGGACAGGGTTTCCACCGGCGATCGCATCACGGCCCGGGCCGGTAGCTGCAGACTGGCCGCCAGCCCGGAGCCGGTTTCAGCCGCAACCGTCGCCGCCGGGGTCTGCCCGGGCAGCAGCGCCATGGCGACGCTGTAGGCAACTCCCGAGGCCACCATCAGCGGCAGCACCAGGGTGAAGTCGCGGGTCATCTCAAAGACAATCACGATCGCGGTGATCGGCCCCCGGTTGAGGCCCGCGAAGAAAGCCGCCATCCCCGCCAGGGCGTAGGTAGCAGGCGATCGCAGCAGTGACCAACCCAGCAGTTGCTGCAGGTCGATCAGCCCGAGGGAGAGGGTGAGACCGAGACTGGACCCCAGCACCAGAGCCGGAGCGAACAGGCCCCCGGAGGCACCGGAGGAGGCCGCCACCAGGGTCATCAGAAAATTCACCGCCAGGGTGGCCAGGGCAATCTCCCAGTCCCGGGGAATCGTGACCACAAAGGGGTGGTCGAGGATCTGGCGCAGTTCTCCCGGCAGCAACGCCAGGGTGAGGGCACAGAGGGCACCGGCAATCGCGGTGCGGACCCAGGGCAGGCTAGGCAGCCAGTCATCCAGGCGCTGGCGACTGACCTGCAGACTGCGGTTGAAGGCCGCGGCCAGCACCCCGGCCAGCAGGCCGATCAGGGCCACCAGGGGCAGTTCCACGGGAGTCAGGGGCGAAGACTGGGCGAGGATGCCACTGGCGAAGACCAACCCCTCACCCCCCAGCAGCCCGGAAACGACAGAGCCGGAGAAAGAGGCGAGGATCGCGGTTCCCAGAGTCAGGCCCGAAACATCCCGCAGCAACTGCTCGAGCACGAGCATCACCCCCGCCAGGGGAGCATGGAAGCCCGCCGCCAGCCCCGCCGCCGCTCCCGCTGCAATCAGCTGGCGGCGATACTCCGGCGAGGTGGGGATGCGTCGACTGAACTCCGTCGCCAGGGATGCCCCGACCATCACCGTCGGCCCCTGCCGCCCCAGGGGCATGCCGGAGCCATTGACCAGAACCGTGCTCAGCAGTTTGACCAACGCCACCCGCCAGCCGAGGGTACCGCCGGACTGACGCAGCGCCGCCTGCAGTTGAGGAACGCCACTGCCCTCGGCCTCGGGGGCCAGCTGCTGCACCATCAGCCCGGCCAGTCCCCCCAGCAGCCCACCAACCACCGGGTAGAGCCAGCCCGGCAGCAGGCCGGGACTGCGCAATTGGCTCAGCCCCTCAGCGCCGATTTTGAGTAGGTAGGCACTGGCTCCCGCCAGCACCCCGATCAGCAGGGCCTCAGCGATCGCCCATTCCTGGGGACGTCCAAAGCGCAGACGCCGGCGCAGCATCGCCTACTCCCGGCCGGTAATCGAGATCTCCTGCAGTCGCAGGGAGGGCGTCCAGGTGGCCCCGATCCAGCGGCTGTCAGCCCCCAGGCCCAGGGGTGCATTGAGAATGCGATAGACGTTCCCGGCAATCATCGTGTCCTTGATGCGCCCCACAATCGCTCCGTGGCGAATGCGGTAGGCCAGATCCAGGTTGACCGAGAAGTCGCCGGAGATGCCCGGACCACCACCCAGCAGCTGATCGACAAGGATGCCATCCTCGATCCCGGCGATCAGCTGCTCCAGACTGGCGGTACCAGGGTCGATCACCAGATTGGCCAGGGCGGGCTGAGCCGCACTGCCGAGATCCGGCCGGAAGCCGTTGCCGGTACTGCCGGTGCCCAGCTTCTGGCCGCAGCGGCGATCGCTGTAGAACTGCCGCAGCTGACCGGCCTCCACCAGAGTGAGCGCCTGGGTGAAGGTACCCTCGTCATCGAAGGGACAGTCGTAGGGCGCCCGGGTCGGGTCCTGGCGCAGGGTCAGGGCGGAGTTGAGCACGCCCTGGTCACGGCGATCGCCCCAGGGCGAGGCGCCATCGAGGACCTGACGGGCGCTCAGTGCAGCCTGCACCGTCCCCCAGAGCAGGTCGGTGGCCTTTGCCGCCACCAGCACCGGCACCGCTCCCCGCGGGGTCTCGGCCGACTCCCGGGCCCAGTCGAGCCGCCGGAGGATTTCAGCGGTCAGGGTGGCAGGCTCGAACAGTTGCCGGCCGATGCCATCCTCCCCCACCGCCAGGAAGTCATCCCCCCGGATCCACTGGGCTTCCAGGTAGGCACTGACAGTGGCATCCGTCTGGGTGAGATCGAGGCCCCGGCTGTCGAGCAGCCGCACCGTTTCCTGTTCGCAGCTCCACTCACCGTTGCAGATCAGCTCGGGGTAGGCCTGACGCAGCTGGGCGATCGCCTGCTGCCCCGACTCAATCAGATTGGCTACAGGCACCACGACACCCGTGCTGGGGAGCACCTGCTGCCGCACTTCTCCGCCCAGGTACTCCTCGGGTGGATGCAGGGCACTGGCCGCGATCGCCCGCTCCAGCAACAGTTGGGGGTCTACCGGCCCGTAGGCCACTGCAGTGCCGGGCCGCCCGTGGCACCAGACCCGCAGCGATACCCCTTCCGCCTGCACCGACTCCAGCTGCTTGAGCCGGTTGGCCTCGAAGAACACCGGCGCCGATTGGCTGGCGGTGGTGTAGACCTCCGCCCGTTCTACCCCATGGCGATGGGCCAGATCGAGCAACTGCTCCGGGTCGAGGGCGGTCTGCAGCGGTTCGAGCATCGCGATCAGCCCAGCTCCAGGGACTGCATCAGCCAGAACCCGGCGAACTCCTCACTCTCGGGGCTCGACTGCACCGCCAGGAAGTGAACGCCTCGGGCAGCCTGTCGGGCCTGATCGAACCGCTCCGCTTCGGCCTGCAGGGTGGGCTGGGTCAGCGAGGCCAGAATCCAGCGTTCGCTACCGCCGGTTTCCAGCAGCAGCTGGGATGCAGCCGCATCCCAGGTCAGCGCCGCCAGATCCAGCCCGGACAGCCAGCCGGCCAGGGGCAGAGCCCGGCTGGAGTAGACCAGCAGACCCGGCACCGGATCCTCAGGCAACAGCCCCAGGGCTTCCGGGGAGAACCCTTCTCCGAAGCCGATGGACCATTCGTTCCAGTCGGCAAAATCCCGGGCTTGAAGGCTGACCAGGGCCCAGCGATCGCCACGCAGGGCATCGGGCAGGGGCTGGGCTGCCTCGGGCGGATACTGCACCGAGGGAGTGCTGCCGTCCTCGTAACCCGGCTCCAGGGGGTAGACATCCGCCTGACGCTGCTCCAGCCACTGAGCCAGGCTGACGGTGCGGCGGCTGAGGCGGCAGGGAATGCCAAGGTCCTGACAGGCCTTGGTGATCATGTTGTTCATCGCCCGCCGGAAGAAACGAATCTTCTCGGGGGGCTGGCCGCTGGTGGCGATCGCCTTGCGGATGGCATCCATCAACCGCTGGGAATTCACCTCGCTGCCGGCACACCATTCCGCGTAGCGGAACAGTTCACCGACAGGTTGCAGGGGCGACAGGGGCGCCTCCTGGATGAGAATCTCCCAGCGTTTCTTGCCCGCCTCGTCGAGGACCGGTCGGGAGTAGAAATCCAGTTCCCAGATGGTCATCCGCTCAACCCGCCGTCAGCTGCTTGCGGGCCCGTTCAGCCCGATCGGCGGCGGTGGCGATCACCTCGGCAGCGTTCTCCAGCATTTCGCCGGGAAAATTCTCCAGCACCTTGGTGGAGAGGGAGATTCGACCGCGGCTCTCATCCATAGCCACAATCAGGGCCTGAACAGCCTGACCGGGCTGGAAGACGGTGGCCAGATCCTTCACGAACTGGTTGCTGATCTGGTTGATGTGCAGCAGGGCGGTGGTGCCATCGAGGTCCACAAACACGCCGAAGGGTTTGAAGCCGCTCACCTTGCCGCTGACCAGCTGACCCACTTCCAGTTCACTGAAACGGGCACTGCGGACCGCCAGACGCTCCGAGAGCACCAACTTACGATCGGCCGGGTTGACTTCCAGGAACACAGCACTGAGGTGCTGACCCACCAGACTGTCGAGATTTTCCTTTTCGTTCAGGTGGGAGCGGGGAATAAACCCACGCAGGCCCCGCAGATCAACCGTCACCCCGCCCTTGTTGGTGCCGGTCACCTTCACCGACACGGACTTGCCGCTTTCCTTGAGATCCTCAACCTCGGTCCAGGCCCGACGCAGTTCCAGCGCCCGGATGGAGATCGTCACCTGGCCATCGGCATTCTGATCCCGGACCACCAGAAACTCGAATTCCTCCCCCTGAGGCAGGGCTGCCTGGAGATCCAGAACCGGCTGCAGGGAGGCTTCCTTAGCCGGCAGAAAGGCCGCTGACTTGCCGCCGATATCCACCCAGACACCGTCATTGCTGTAGTCGTAGACCTTGCCGCGGACCACCTGCCCCCGCTGGAAGTCGACGCTGTTCTGCTCCAGTGCCCGGGCGAAGTCGTCAAGGGAGAAGGGTGCGGAAGTCATATTCGGTCTGGGAAAGAAGAGTCTGCGAAGCCCTTCTACTATAGTCGTCGGCTTCCGGGCCACCCCTGACCTCAGGATCCTGACCCATGCTGCACGGCTACCTGCCCCCGCACCGCTTTCTGCCCTACCTGAGCTGGCCCCAGATCGCCGAACTGCCCCAACGCGATCGCACCGTCATCCTGCTGCCGGTCGGGGCGATCGAACAGCATGGCCCCCACCTGCCCCTGGCCGTGGACAGTCTGCTGGCGACCGCCGTTCTGGGCAAGGCGCTGGAACGCCTGGATGCGGCGGTTCCGGCCTACGCCCTGCCCCCCCTCTGCTACGGCAAGTCGAACGAACACAGCGGCTTCCCCGGCACGATCAGCCTCAGTGCCACTACCCTGCTCACCCAGATCCGGGAGATTGCCGACAGCCTCTACGCCAGCGGCTTCCGCAAGCTGGCCCTGGTCAATGGGCATGGCGGTCAGCCCCAGGTGCTGGAGATCGTCGCCCGGGATCTGCGAGTACAGTACCGGGACCTGCAGGTGTTTCCGCTGTTCCTCTGGAACGTGCCCCATCGCATCGCCAAGCTGCTGACGGCGGACGAGGCGGCCCGGGGCATCCACGCCGGGGATGCGGAGACAAGCCTGCTGCTGCACCTGCTGCCGGAGTGGGTGCGAATGGAGCGGGCCCACCCGGACGGGCTGGCGACCCAGCCCCCCAGCGATGCCCTACTCAGCCTGGAGGGAGCCCTGCCCTACGCCTGGCTCACCCGGGATCTGAGCGCCAGCGGCACCATCGGCGACCCGACCTCGGCCACCGCCGCCAAAGGCGAGCAGATATTCGAGCAGCTGGTGACGGGCTGGGTGGCGGCGATCGCCGCCCTGCACGCCCATGCCCAGGGGCCAGTCCCGGGGCTGGGTGACGGAGATTAGCCCCGCCTCGTCAGGCCGCTAAAGTGTAGAGTGGTTCAACGACTCCACAGTGCCGACCGGACTCTGTGCGGAGCGATTGGAAGGAGACTCCCGACCCATGCTGCAGCTTGAAGCCAGCCTTGAACTGGACTTTCAGAGTGAAGCCTACAAAGACGCCTACAGCCGCATCAATGCGATTGTGATTGAGGGCGAGCAGGAAGCCTACGACAACTATCTGCAGCTGGCGGAGATGCTCCCGGACCACCAGGCGGAACTGGTCAAGCTCTCCAAGATGGAGCTGAAGCACATGAAGGGCTTCCAGGCCTGTGGCCGTAACCTGTCGGTGACACCCGACATGGCCTTCGCCAAGGACTTCTTCCAGCAGCTTCACCAGAACTTCCAGGATGCAGCCGCCACCGGCAAGCTGGTCACCTGTCTGCTGATCCAGGCGCTGATCATCGAGTGCTTCGCGATCGCCGCCTACAACATCTACATTCCGGTCGCCGACGACTTCGCCCGCAAGATCACCGAGGGTGTGGTCAAGGACGAGTACCTGCACCGCAACTTCGGTGAAGTCTGGCTGCAGGCCAACTTTGCCGAGGCCAAGGCCGAGCTTGAGGCCGCCAACAAGCAGAACCTGCCCCTGGTCTGGAAGATGCTCAACCGGGTTGCCGATGATGCGCGCCAGCTGGGCATGGAGAAGGAAGCCCTGGTCGAGGATTTCATGATTGCCTACGGCGAAGCGCTCTCCAGCATCGGCTTCAGCACCCCGGAAATCATGCGGATGTCGGCCCATGGTCTGGCCGCCGCCTGATTGCCCTGTCCCACCCCTTGCGGGTGATTCCCCTGGATCTTCTGCTGCATGTTCGGTCTCATCGGTCACCTGACGAATCTGGATCACGCCCAACGGGTGGCTCGGGATCTGGGCTACCCGGAGTATGCGGACCAGGGCGTCGAGTTCTGGGCCAGTGCACCGCCCCAGATCGTCGATGAGATCACGGTCACCAGCGTCACCGGCCAGGTCATCGAGGGTAAGTACGTCGAGTCCTGCTTCCTGCCGGAGATGCTGGCCGCCCGTCGCTTCAAGACGGCGGCCCGCAAGGTGCTCAACGCCATGGCCCACGCCCAGAAGAACGGCATCAATATTTCGGCGCTGGGTGGCTTCACCTCCATCATCTTCGAAAATTTCGAGCTAGCGAAGCTGCCCCAGGTGCGGGACGTCACCCTCGATTTCTCCCGCTTCACCACCGGCAATACCCACACCGCCTACATCATCTGCCGTCAGGTGGAAGATAGTCTGCGGCAGCTCAACCTCGACCCAGCCCGTACCACCGTGGCGGTGGTCGGCGCCACCGGGGACATCGGCAGTGCGGTCTGTCGCTGGTTGGATGCCAGACTGGGTGTCGGCGAGCTGATTCTGACCGCCCGTAATCGGGAGCGCCTTGAAAATCTGCAGGCCGAACTGGGACGCGGCAAGATTCTCGATCTCGAAGCCGCCCTGCCGGAAGCGGATGTGATCGTCTGGGTAGCCAGTATGCCCAAGGGCGTGGAGATCGAGGCCAGCAGCCTACGTCATCCCTGCGTGCTGATCGACGGCGGATATCCGAAGAACCTGGGCAGCAAGCTGCAGCGTGAGGGAATTCACGTCCTCAACGGCGGCATCGTCGAGCACTCCCTCGACATTCCCTGGCACATCATGGGCATCGCCCAGATGGAGAACCCGGCCCGGCAGATGTTCGCCTGCTTCGCTGAGGCAATGCTGCTGGACTTCGAAGGCTGGCACACCAACTTCTCCTGGGGGCGCAACCAGATCACCGTCGCCAAGATGGATCAGATCGGGGAGGCCTCGGTTCGCCACGGCTTCCGGCCCCTGACCCTGTCGCTGTAGAGCTCAACCATGGCCCCGACCACCACCAAGAAACCGGTTCTGCTGGAGTTCGAGAAACCCCTGGTCGAACTGGAGAGCCGCATCGCCCAGATCCGCGATCTGGCGGCCAACAGCGACGTCGATGTCTCGTCCCAACTGCAGCAGCTGGAGCTGCGGGCCGTGCAGCTGCGCCAGGAGATCTTCAGCAATCTCACCCCCTCTCAGCGCATTCAGGTGGCCCGCCACCCGCGCCGTCCCAGCACCCTCGACTACATCCAGTCGATCACCGATGACGACCAGTGGTTCGAGCTGCACGGCGATCGCGGCGGCTCCGACGATCTGGCCCTGGTGGGTGGCATCGGCCGCATCGACGGTCAACCGGTGATGCTGATGGGTCACCAG
>CAWUMD010000009.1:0-21053 GCA_963923365.1 uncultured bacterium | reverse complement strand
TCCGGCGCTGATCCACTGGAACTGCTCGACCACCTTCACGGCCTGGCGGCGGCGCTGGCGATCGAGCAGCTTGCGGGCCTCATCCCCCAGCCGCTGGGACTGCAGCAGGATGTTGTCGGCCACCAGTTCCTCGCCCTCGGCCCGCAGCACCGCCGCCATGCGGCGCATCAGCTGCTGCACATCCGCCGGGGGCTGCAGCCGTTCACCCTGGGCCAGCCGTACGGTTTGGGGCCGGGCCGAGGCGGTGACGATATCCTGGGCGGCGATCAGACCGCGCAGCCGCTCCCGCAGGCGGGCCAGAATGGCGGCCTGCTCCTCGGCGCTGTAGAGATCGCGTTTGTTCAGCACCAGCAGCGATCGCTTGCCGATGCGCACCAGGGCCTCCAGCGCCTCCAGTTCCGAGCGCCGCAGGTCGCCATCGACAACGAAAATCAGCAGGTCAGCCTCCAGGGCCAGCTGGCGGGCCAGCTGCTGGCGGCGATCGCCAGCTTTACCGGCTTCCAGAATGCCGGGGGTGTCGGTGACGCAGATATCGCGTTCGAGGCCCCGCAGCCGCAGCCGATAGGTCTGCCCTTCCTCGGTGGAGCCCATGGTGGCTTCCACCCGACCGACGATGCGGCCCATCAGAGCGTTCACCAGGGAGGTTTTCCCGGCGGAACCAGTGCCGAAGACGACCACCCGAAGGTCACCCCGCTCCAGTTCAGCGGCGATCGCCTGGGAGCGCTCCAGAAGCGCCTGACGGGCAATCCGGTCCTGAATCAGTTCCACCTGCCGCTGCACGGCCTGCAGGTTGGCATCGGCGGCTTCGGTCTTCTGCTCCGGGGCCTGGGGTCTGGGGCGGCCACTGCGGCTGGCCGGACGGGTGAACATCCGCCCGTAGTAAATCACCGCCCCCACCAGGCTGATCACCAGGGCCACCAGCAGCAGCACCAGGAATCCGCCCAGCAGCGGAGAGCTGTAGGATAACTGCCAATAAAAACGCTGCAGCTGATCGATCAACCAGACCGTCAGCAGCAGCGTGAGGAGAACGGCAATCAGGATGGGAAGCAGACGTAGGTTGCGCATGGCAACAGTCGCGTCGTGGCGACCGGTTCAGTCAGCTTCCCCTGACGTCGTTAGTATTCGGAGCGACGGGGACCGCCACCGCCGCCACCACGTTCTTCACGGGGACGGGCCTTGCTGACGCGCAGCTGACGACCGAACCATTCGGCACCGTCGAGTTCTGCAATGGACTTGTCTTCACTGGCGTCATCCGCCATTTCAATGAAGGCAAAGCCCCGAAGGCGGCCAGTCTCACGATCAACGGGCAGGGAGACGCGGCTGACGGTACCGTATTCTGCGAATACGTCCCGAATGTCCTCCTCGGTAGCCCGGAACGAGAGATTGCCTACGTAAATGGTCACAATCGTATCCAAAACGGTGATCTGGATCTGTTCGTAGCTGGTGAGCTGTCGATCAAACCTTTGAAGCCACTATAGCGAATCCTCGTCCCGGCAAACGGTTCTCTGGATTACGAATTGTCAGGGTTCTCCCCGGATTCGGGTCAGAGGATAGCCGCCATGTAGCGGCCCCATAGGCCGGCGGCGACAGCACCCTGACTGCCGGTCGGGCGGTTGTCGTCGTTGCCCAGCCAGATACCCGTGACCAGATGGCGATCGGGGATGAAGCCGATGAACCAGGAGTCGACCCCATCGTTGGTGGTGCCGGTCTTTCCACCTTCCCCGCGTCCCAGGGCGGCCGCCCCACCGGTGCCGCTGCGGATCACCCCCTGAAAGAGCCGGGTGAGCACCGCCGCCGTATCGGCACTGACGGCACGGCGATCGCCGCTGGGCACCTTGGCCTGGTCGTAGGAGGTGCGGCAACTCTGCCAGTTCTGGGCATTGGTGCAGCGATCGGTGTCGAACACCCGCCGGATCAGCCGGGGCCGATGCCAGACGCCCCCATCCGCGACTGCGGCGTAGGCAGAGGTCATCTCCAGCAAGCTGGCTTCGTTCTGGCCAAGGACCATGCCGGGCACCGGCTGCAGGTCACCACCGATGCCGAAACGGCGGGCCGTGGCCAGTACGGCGTCGAGCCCCACCTTCTGGGCAAGACGCAGGGCCACCGTATTCTCGGAGGCAGCCAGGGCCTGATCCAGGGTCAGGGCCCCGCTGCAGCCGTGGGCCGGGGTGAACTGCTGCCCCATCCAGACCAGAGGCCCGCAATCCCAGGTCTGCTCCGGTCTGATGCCCTGCTCGAGGGCGGTGGCGTAGGTGAACAGCTTGAAGGTGGAGCCGGGCTGACGGCGGCTCTGGGTCGCACGGTTGAACTGGCTTTCGGCGTAGTCGTAGCCCCCCACCAGAGCGAGCACATCGCCGTTGCGGCTATCAAGGGTGATGATCGCTCCCTGGGTCAGCCCCAGTCCCGGGCCACTGTCGACCAGAAACTGGCGCAGCTGGTTTTCCGCCTGTCGCTGCATCGTCGGGTCTAGGCTGGTCTCGACGGCGAAGTTCCCCTCCTCGACTACGTCGGAGCCCAGCAACCGGGTCAGTTCGGCCAGCATGCCGTCGTAGTAGTAGGGCGAGAGAATCCGGCTGACCTGCTGGCACTCCTCGGAGCGGATGCTGACGCCGGAGCGCCGGGCAGCACGGGCATCGGCATCGCTGATGAAGCCGAGACCAGCCATGCGGCTGATCACCCCGTTGCGCTGCTGCAGAGCCGCTTCCGGGTTGGTGCAGGGACTGTAGCCATTGGGAGAGGGCAACAGTCCCACCAGCAGGGCTGCTTCCGACAGACTGAGATCTTTGGCAGATTTGCCGAAGTAGGCCTGGGCGGCATCCTCGAACCCGTATCCGACCCCGAGGTAGACACGGTTGAGGTAGGTGCGCAGCAGTTCGTCCTTGCCGTGGAAGGCTTCCAGCTTCAGGGCCACCACCGCCTCCCGGAACTTACGGCCCAGGGTGGCCTGCTCGACCCCGCCGACGTAGTCCCCGTAAAGGGTGCGGGCAATCTGCTGGGTGAGGGTACTGGCCCCTTCCCGACCACCGCGGGCATTGGAGAAGACGGCCCGCAGCAGGCCGTAGGGGTCGATGCCGACGTGCCAGTAGAAGCGGGCATCCTCGGAGGCCAGCAGCGCTTTGACGAGGTTCGGCGAGAAAGCGTCGAGGCTGAGCAGCTCCCGGTGACTGCTGCTGCGGGCGGTCTGCATCGGTTCGCCGTTGCTGCCGTAGGCGGCAATTGGTCCCTGGACAGTGCTGAGGGTGCGCACCGAGACACTGACACCGACCACACCCACCAGCAGCGCCAGCCCGGCCCCGCCCCCGGCCAGTCCGATGGCCAGACGGCGCAGCCAGATCTGTGCGGGGGTGGGCGGATGCCTGTAGCTGATCAGGGGCGCCGTTTCCAGCTCAGCCGGTCCGAGGCTGATTTCGTCACCGTCCTCCAGCTCCAGGCCCTGGATGCGGCGACCCTTCCAGAAACAGCCGTTGGTGGAGCCGACATCCCGCAGCTGGAAGCGACCACCGTGGCGATCGCGACTCAGCTCCAGATGCCGCCCGCTGACGATTTCACTGGCGACCACGATGTCGTTCTCGCTGCTGCGCCCCAGCCGGTAGTGCTCGCCCAGCAGGGGATAGTCGTGGCTGGCACCGGTGCGGCGATCGCGCACCGTCAGGACCGGCACGGTCTCGCTCACGGCCAGGTCTTCGAACGAGACCCGCCGCCGGTTCGCAAACATCCGGGTGACGCGCTGCAGGATCGTCTGGGGTCGGGGTTCAGCGTCGGGCATGGGAGGCGTCATCGGCTCAGGAGCGGGCGGGGCGGCTCTGCACCCAGGCCGCCATGATCAGACATAGCAGGCCGAGATTGATCAGCACATCGGCAATGTTGAAGACCGGAAAGCGGATCAGGCGCAGATCGAGGAAATCGACCACAGTCCCCTGACTGAAACGGTCGATGCCGTTGCCCAGGGCTCCGGCCAGAATCAGACCATATCCCCACTGCTCCCAGCGGGGCAGGCGCGGCCCGAACAGCGCCAGGGCCACCAGGGCCAGACTCACCCCGAGGGACAGCCAGCGCAGCCAGCTGCCATCCTGGCTGAACAGGCTGAAGGCAGCTCCGGGATTGCGCACGTAGGTGAGGTGAAACAGGCCCGGCAGCAGGGGCCAGCTTTCCTGGAGGTGGAACTGCTGCATCACCCACCATTTGCTGAGCTGATCGAGACCCAGCCCGAGAACGGCCACCAGCCAGAAGCCGACATTGCGCGGGACCGACAGGAGCATGGCAGCGGGAGCCTAGAGGAACAGCAGACGGCGGACGCCGTAGGCCAGCAGGGCCGTGGCGCACAGCAGCGCCAACTGTCCCGGCAACGGCCACAGACAATACTGCCAGACGAGCTGCATCCAGCTGAGATCGCCGCCCCGGGCCCAGGCCCCGACACTGCGCAGGGTCAGCCAGGCGAAACCGGTGCTCTGGAGCACCAGCCATCCCGCCAGACAGCTGAGGCCGAGCAGTTCCAGACTGAGGGCATAGCGGTGGGCAAAGCGACCGGTCACCCAGGCAGCGGGGGCAAAGCCGAGCAGAAACCCGAACCCCGGCTGGCTGAGGTAGTCAAGGCCACCACCGTTGGCGAACACCGGCACCTGGAACAGCCCGAGCACGAGGTAGGCAATCTGGGCGATCGCCCCCGCCTCGGCCCCACCCACACAGGCGGTGAACAGCACCGCCGCGATCTGGGCACTGCTGGTCAGGTCAACCGGCCCGAGGCTGAGCATGCCGCCGCTCCAACTGGGAACCCCCAGCGCCGGTTGCAGGAAAGTACCCCCGATGGTCAGCAGCAGGCCGATGAAGGCCCAGATCAGAGTGAACGGTGTCACAGCAGTGGTCGGCAGCCGACGAAAAATCACTGGCACTGAGCATAGCCTGCGGGATTTTCCGGCGGGTGGTGGTTAAACTTCGGGCCGAATCGGGGGAGGGGGCATCGCTTGCACCCCAGGCCCACACAGTAGGATGAGCCTTCAGGGCTTCTCGGGGCTGCGGCGGGGAACCCCCGCAGAGCCGGCCCTCGGCGCCGCACTGTTTGGTTGGTGATGTCTCAGAAACTCGGAATCCTGGTCTGCGGTCATGGCAGCCGCAACCGTCAGGCGGTCGCGGAGTTTGCCCGTATGGCCGAGGGACTGCGCAGCCGCCTGGCGGAACCGGTGGAGTACGGCTATCTCGAGTTCGCCCGTCCGGTGCTGCGGGATGGCCTGGACAGCCTGCGTCAGCAGGGCGTGGAGCGGATTCTGGCGATTCCGGGGATGCTGTTCGCGGCGGGTCATGCCAAGAACGACATTCCCTCGGTGCTCAATACCTATGCCGCCGAGACCGGCCTGCGCATCGACTACGGCCGCGAGCTGGGCGTGGATCTGAAGATGATTCAGGCAGCGGGTGCCCGCATCCGCGAATGCCTCGATCAGGCCCCGGAGGTGCCCCTGAGCGAGACCCTCCTGGTGGTGGTCGGGCGGGGTAGCTCCGACCCGGATGCCAACTCCAACGTGGCCAAGGTCACGCGCATGCTGGTGGAGGGCTTCGGCTTCGGCTGGGGCGAAACGGTCTATTCCGGCGTCACCTTCCCGCTTGTGGAGCCCGGTCTGCGCCACGTGGTGCGGCTCGGCTTCAAGCGCATCATCGTCTTCCCCTATTTCCTGTTCAGCGGCGTGCTGGTCAGTCGCATCTACCAGCACACGGATCTGGTGGCCGCCGATCATCCCGAGGTGGAATTCCTCAAGGCGGGCTACCTGAACGACCATCCGTTGGTGATCGAGACCTTCCGGGAACGGGTGGCGGAGGTGCTGCGGGGCGAGACGGCGATGAACTGCAGTCTCTGCAAGTACCGGGCCCAGGTGCTGGGGTTCGAGACGGAGGTGGGGGCACCCCAGATGAGCCACCACCACCACGTCGAGGGGCTGGGGGAACCCTGCAGCCTCTGTGAGAACGAGTGCACCGGTGCCTGCCAGCCCGACGGGGTGCCGATTCCCCTGGGGGCGCACCATCAACATCCTCATGACCACGATGCGGGTCACAGCCACGATCACGGTGATGGGCATCACCACCATCACCACGGCGCCGACGGGGGCCACCACCATCACCCGGTCTACCCCCACGCCGATCACCCCCTGGGACCGACCACCCTGCGTCGTCCTCACCCGTCCTCCCGCCCGACCCATAGCCATGAGTGAGTTCAGCCTGGGCGATCGCGTCCGTCTGGCCCGCAAACCCGCCTTCCTCAAGACCGCCGACCCGATGCCGATGCTGCGGCCACCGGATCTGGTGGCGGTGGGGGAAGCCGGTGAGATTACCGGCCAGCGGCCGGGGGGCTACTGGGTGGTGCGTTTCAGCCAGGGCAGCTTCCTGGTGGACGGTCCCTACCTCGAGCCGGTGGAAGCCGGGGCATGAGTCCGGACCGGGTTGCCGATAGCTGGCCCGATGGATTGCCCCGCTTCCGGCCCCAGCGCAAACGACTCGACGGTCGCTATCGGTTTCTGACCCCGGAGGGGGATCTGGTGCCGGGCGTGACGACGGTGCTCAGTGCCACCGATCCACTGGAGAAGAAGTGGCGTCTGGCGGACTGGCGACGCCGGGAGCTGGCGGCGGGGCGCGACCCTAATCGCCATGCTCGGCGGGGAACCTGGTTGCACCGGCAGGTGGAGCAGGCCCTGACCAAGCCGGGGTTCGAGCCGGAAGCGAGCGAGTTCCAGCCCTTCTGGGAAAGTATCCGACCGGCCCTGGGATGGCTGCGGCGATCGCTGCTGCTGGAGAGTCTGGTCTGGCACCCCCAAGGCTACGCGGGCACCCTCGACTGCCTGGCGATCTGTGACCGGGGTCGGTTGCTGCTGCTCGACTGGAAGTCGGCCGAGGCCGAGAAACCCGATGCCTGGCTGGAGAACTACCGGCTGCAGCTGGGGGCCTACCTGCCCGCGGTCGAGTGGGTCTACCGGGACTGGGGGCTGCGGGTGGATGCGGCGGCCCTCTGGACAGCACTGCCCGGTCAGCCGGCCCAGCGGGTGGAGTACGACCGCGACGCGATCGCCCCGTTTACGGCGACCTTTCTGGATCGGTTGGCGCAGTACCGGGGTCTTTGAGCGGAAATCGGCCTTTCGTGCAGGATTGAACCGCACCGGGGTGCCACTTCCCTCTTCAATAGGGAAGCGCTTCTTCCGGTCCACACCACCATGAGCCTGTCCAGTCTGGTTTTTCTGGCCCTTGCCCTGGGGACCGCATTCGGTCTGGGGCTGAACCACTGGGCTGGGGACTGGGTACTGCCCCTCGATACCTGGGTCCTGACCCCGGTGGGCGAGGTGTTTCTGCGGCTGATCCGCTTCGTAGTGGTGCCGCTGGTGTTCTCGTCTCTGGTGCTCAGCCTCACCCGCATGGGCGGGGCACGGGCACTGGGACGGATGACGGCCCGCCTGCTGGGGGGCTTCGTCCTCACCAGTGCCATCGGCGTGGCCATCGGCCTGGTCGCGGCCCAGCTCCTGCAGCCGGGCCAGGGTCTCAATCTCAGCCTGGAGATGGCGGCGATCGCCCCCGCGCAGGGGTCACTGCTGGACTGGCTGCTGGGGCTGATTCCCACCAACCCGCTGGAGGCACTGGCCACAGGCAATCTGCTGCAGGTGGTGCTCTCGGCGGTACTGGTGGGGCTGGGGGCCCAGCGCATCGGCGAGCGGGCCCAGCCGCTGCTGACGGTGCTCGAATCGGTCTATGCCCTGAGCGAGGCGATTCTGGGCATGGTGCTCAACCTGGCCCCCCTGGGGGTGTTTGCCCTGATCAGCTCGGTGGTGGCCACCCAGGGGCTGGATCTGCTCTCACGCCTGCTGGTCTACGTCGGTGGCCTGTTCGTTTCATCGCTGCTGATGGGCCTCGGCTACCTGCTGCTGCTGGCCCTGTTCGGCATCAATCCGCTGCGGCTGCTGCGCTGTCTGGCCCCCAGCCTGACCATCGCCTTCGGCACCGCCAGCTCGACGGCGGTGCTGCCGCTGCTGCTGGAGAACCTGGAGGAGGATTACGGGCTACCCCCGGCGATCGCCCGTTTCGCCATTCCCCTGGGATCGGTGCTCAAGAAGGACGGCACGGCGATTCTCCAGGGGTTCAACGCTCTGTTCATCGCCCAGTGCTTCCAGGTACCCCTGACCCCCTCGCTGCTGACAGCGATCGCCCTGAGCACCTTTCTGATCTCCTTCAGTACCCCCGGCGTTCCCGGCTCGGCCCTGATTTCGATGGCCACGGTTCTGTCTGCTTCCGGGCTGCCCCTGGCAGGCATCGGCCTGGTGGCCGGGGTCGACCGGCTGACGGACGGCTTCAAGACGGTGCTGAACATCCTCGGCAACGCCAGCAATGCCGTGCTGCTGGCCCGCTGGGAAGGACAGGCCCTAGGGGGTGAAGGAGCCCAGCCCACCATCCCTGGTCAGGTCCGAACGGGGGTAGGGTCAGAGGCTGCGGCGCCCGCTGAGCGGGCTCGGATGTAAAGTCTCCTGTCGGCGAAATTAAATTAAGCGGATCCCGTTGAAGTGTTCACTTCAACGAGGCGATCGCGGGGATCACCCGCCCCCACTGTCACCGTCCCCTCATCGCCTAGCCCCGGGGGCAGCGATGTGCTCCGGTAGGCGGGCTAGGGTCGGATCTGTGACTGCGGTCGGTCCATCGGGCCGATATCCGCCATGCCCCCGAGTGTTTCCCCCAGTGCCGAAATCCGCCTGGATTGCGTTGATCCGCCCCTGCTCAGGGAGCGCGGTCAGCGGGAGGTGTTCTGCGGCCTGACGAGCATCGTCTGGTTGCATCGCAAGCTCCAGGATGCCTTTTTCCTGGTGGTCGGGTCCCGGACCTGCGCCCACCTGCTCCAGTCCGCCGCCGGGGTGATGATTTTTGCCGAGCCCCGCTTCGGAACCGCCATTCTCGGTGAACGGGATCTGGCCGGGCTGGCGGATGCCCATGAGGAACTCGACCGAGTGGTCGGTGAGCTGCTGCAGCGTCGCCCAGAAATCTCCACCCTGTTCCTGGTCGGCTCCTGCCCCTCGGAGGTGATCAAGCTGGATCTGGCCCGGGCGGCGGAACGGCTGAACGAGCACTTCCTGCCGCAGGTCCGGGTCGTGGCCTTCTCCGGCAGCGGCATCGAGACCACCTTCACCCAGGGAGAGGACCAGTGTCTGAAGGCCCTGGTGCCGATTCTGCCGCCCACGGATGAACCGCAGCTGCTGGTGCTCGGCAGTCTGGCCGATGTGGTCGAAGACCAGTTCCGGCGTCTGTTTGCCGAGTTGGGTATCGGTGCGGTGCGATGTCTGCCCGCCCGCCGGGCCCGCGATCTGCCCGGGGTGGGGCCGGGCACCCGCCTGCTGGTGGCCCAGCCGTTTCTGGGCGAGACCACCCGGGCGCTGATCCAGCGCGGAGCACAGCTGCTGAGTACTCCCTATCCCTTGGGGGTGGAGGGCAGTCGGGCCTGGGTGCAGACTGCCGCTACCGCCTTTGGGGTCGCTCCGGAGCGGACGGCGGCAGTGCTGGCTCCGTTGCAGGCCCGAGGCGAGGCGGCGATCGCCCGCTACCGCGAGCAGCTGGCGGGTAAACGGCTGTTTCTGTTCCCGGACTCCCAGCTGGAGATTCCCCTAGCCCGTTTTCTGCATACGGAATGCGGCATGGAGCTGGTGGAGGTGGGCACGCCCTACCTCGATCGGCAGCTGATGGCGGCGGAGCTGGCCCAACTGCCCGCAGGAGTACAACTGAGCGAAGGCCAGGATGTGGAACGCCAGCTGGAGCGCTGCCGGGCGATCCGACCGGATCTGGTGGTCTGTGGCCTGGGGCTGGCCAATCCCCTGGAGGCCGAGGGCATGGCCACCAAGTGGTCGATCGAGCTGGTGTTCTCACCCATCCAGGGCTTCGACCAGGCGGCGGACCTGGCGGAACTGTTCGCCCGTCCCTTCGAACGTCGCGCCCGACTGACGGTGTAAGCCATGGAACTGACCCTCTGGAGCTACGAAGGTCCGCCCCACATCGGGGCGATGCGGATTGCCACCTCGATGCGGGGGGTGCACTACGTCCTGCATGCCCCCCAGGGCGATACCTACGCCGACCTGCTGTTCACGATGATCGAGCGGCGCGATCGCCGCCCGCCAGTCACCTATACCACCTTCCAGGCCCGGGACCTGGGGGGCGACACCGCCGAACTGGTGAAGGCAGCGGTGCGCGATGCCTACGACCGCTTTGCCCCCGATGCCCTGCTGGTGGGCGAGAGCTGCACCGCCGAGCTGATTCAGGACCAGCCCGGGGCACTGGCAGCGGGGATGAATCTGCCGGTCCCGGTCATCCCCCTGGAACTGCCCGCCTACTCGAAGAAGGAGACCTGGGGCGCCAGCGAGACCTTCTACCAGCTGGTGCGGCGGGTCCTGAAACCACAACTGCCGCCGCCGGGCTGGGAGCGATCGCCGCGCCCGGCAGATCAATCGCCCCGGGCCAACCTGCTGGGGCCGACGGCCCTCGGTTTCCGCTGTCGGGATGACCTGCGGGAAGTGGTTAGCCTGCTGGAGTCCCTGGGAGTGGAGATCAACGTGGTGGCGCCCCTGGGGGCGACGGTGGCGGATCTCGAACGGCTTCCCCAGGCGGACTTCAACATCTGTCTCTACCCGGAGGTGGCCCGTACCACCGCCAGCTGGCTGCAGCGCCAGTTCCGCCAGCCCTGGGTGCAGACGGTACCGATCGGGGTCGGCGCCACCCGCGAGTTCATCCGCGAGGTGGGTGAGCTGGCCGGGATTGATGTCAGTGCTGCCCTGGTCGAGGCACCCACGGACCTGTGGCGATCGCCTGCTGCCCCCGTCGGGTCCCACCTGCCCTGGTACAGCCGCTCCATCGACTCGACCTACCTGACCGGCAAGCGGGTGTTTGTCTTCGGCGATGCCACCCATGCCCTGGCCGCGGCCCGCATCGCCACCCGGGAGCTGGGCTTCACCCTGGTCGGTCTGGGCACCTACGACCGCAGCTTCGCCCGGGAGGTGCGCGAGGCGGCCAGCGGTTACGGCGTCGAGCCGCTGATCAGCGATGACTACCTGGTGGTGGAGCGGGCGATCGCCGAGGCCAGCCCGGAACTGGTGCTCGGCACCCAGATGGAGCGCCACATCGCCAAGCGGCTGGGCATCCCCTGTGCCGTGATCAGCACCCCCATCCACGTTCAGGATGTCCCCGCCCGCCATTCGCCCCAGATGGGCTGGGAAGGAGCAAATGTGATCTTCGACAGCTGGGTGCACCCGCTGATGATGGGCCTCGAGGAGCACCTGCTGGGGATGTTCCGTGAGGATTTCGAGTTCCGCGACGGCCACCGCAGCCATCTGCACGGCGACGGCCCGGCCCTGACGGTGGTGCCGGAACCGGAGTCGGCCAGGGCCGCCTCCGGACCGCTCTGGAGTGCCGATGGGGAAGCCGAACTGCAGCGGATTCCGTTTTTCGTGCGCAGCAAGGCGCGGCGCAATGCCGAGCGTTTCGCCCGGGAGCAGGGCATCGAGCAGATCACCGTCGAGGTGCTCTACGAAGCCAAGGCCCGGGCGGGCCGCTGACCAGCGAGTTCTTAAACCAGACAGGAGTTGCCCGTGGTTACCTCCATTCCCCGCCCGGCCGTGACCCGGGGCGAAGACGGCGAAGGCAGTGTCCAGTTCCATCCCGACCCGGCCGAGAAAATCGAAGGCGCCCTGGTGATCGCCGTCTACGGCAAGGGGGGCATTGGCAAGTCCACCACCTCGTCGAATCTGTCAGCAGCCTTTTCCCGGTTGGGCAAGCGGGTGCTGCAGATCGGCTGCGACCCCAAGCACGACAGCACCTTCACCCTCACCCATCGGATGGTGCCGACGGTGATCGACATCCTCGAAACCGTCGATTTCCACACCGAGGAACTGCGGCCGGAGGACTTCGTCTTCGAGGGGTACAACGGCGTGCTCTGCATCGAGGCTGGAGGGCCACCCGCGGGCACCGGCTGTGGCGGTTACGTCACCGGCCAGACGGTGAAGCTGCTCAAGGAGCACCACCTGCTCGAGGACACCGACGTGGTGATCTTCGACGTGCTCGGGGATGTGGTCTGCGGCGGCTTCGCGGCGCCCCTGCAGCACGCCCACTACTGTCTGATCGTCACCGCCAACGACTTCGACTCGATCTTCGCCATGAACCGGATTGTTGCCGCCATCCAGGCCAAGGCGAAGAACTACCGGGTGCGGATCGGTGGCGTCGTGGCCAACCGCAGCCGCGACACCGATCAGGTGGAGAAGTTCAACCAGCGGGTGGGCCTGCGCACCGTCGCCCACTTCCCGGATGTGGACGCGATTCGCCGCAGCCGTCTCAAGAAGTGCACGATCTTCGAGATGGAACCGGAAGCGGAGGTGCAGCACGTGCAGGAGGAGTACCTGAACCTGGCCCGAACGATGCTCAATGACGTCCAGCCGCTGGTGGCCGCACCGCTCAAGGACCGGGAGATCTTCGACCTGCTGGGGTTCGACTGAGCCGCCCGGTCCGTCTATGGCAGCGGCGGCTGGACGGACGGTCGACTGGCCCGTGCTTTCTGGGGCGGCAGCAGAGCCTGACCGGCACTGCCCCCCAGAATCAGCAGACCACCCAGACATTGCGTCAGGCCCAGGACCTCACCGTAGAGGGTCAGCCCCGCCAGCCCGGCAATCACCGGCTCCAGGTAGGAGACCGTGCCGTACTGGACGGCCCTGAGCCGTTCCATCGCCACGGCCATCAGGAACACCGACAGAAATCCATCGAGCAGGCCCAGAACCAGCAGCCAGGGCAGCCCGCTGAGAGCGCCCGCGCCGGGCAGGGTCTGGCCCTGCAGCGAAATCACCGCCCCCGGCAGCAGGGTCAACGCGGCAAACAGCAACTGCTGAAAGGCCCGATCCAGGGGAGACACCCCTGCGGCCGTGCGGCGGTTGGCCAGGATGAAGCCCGCGTAGAAGAGGGCTGAAAGCAGCGCGTAGAGGTTGCCCTGCAACGCATCCGGGGCCAGGTCGAGACGCAGCCCGAAGATCAGCAGACAGCCCAGGAAGGCCAGCCCGAGACAGAGGCTGTTGAGCAGGGTCACCGCCTCGCCCAGCAGCGGCAGCGCCAGCAGGGTAGCCAGCAGCGGACCCAGATAGAGCAGGATGGCCGCCGTGCCCAGGCTGGTGAGCAGCACAGCCTTGAAATAGCAGAGGCAGCAGAGCCCCAGCCACAACCCCGCCAGCATCGACCAGGCCGAGAGACGTCTGGGGAAGAGCGATCGCTGCACCAGCGCCCGATGCAGTACCAGAAAGACAAACCCGAGCCCGAAGCGCCCCAGGGCGATCGCCTCGGCAGGCAGAGGAATGCGGCGCACCAACACGCCCATCAGCCCCATCAGGCTGGCCGCCAGTGCCGCCGCCAGGTAAGCTGCCGCCGGAGACGGGTGACGTTGTTCCATCAATGCGAGCCTGGTCGGAGCGGTTCTGAACAGGGCCAGTCTAACGACTGGGCCGGATGAGCATTGATTGCATTTCTCTGCAGGCTGGGCATTCCTCTGCATTCGCCGTGGCAGACTACCGCTGACAGTGATGTGAGTGCCCGGGATGGAACCTCGTCAGCGATCGGCTCAGATCAGCCCCCTGCCCCTCTACGGCAATCCCGAGACCACCCAGGCGATCCCCCGGGATCGGCTGCCGGAAAACAGCATGGAGGCGGATATCGCCTACCAGCTGATCCATGACGAGCTGATGCTCGATGGTAATGCCCGTCTCAATCTGGCCACCTTCGTCGGCACCTGGATGGAACCCCAGGCCAGACAGCTGATGGAGGAATGCGCCGACAAGAACATCGTCGACAAGGACGAATACCCCCAGACCGCCGAGTTGGAGGAGCGCTGCGTGCGCATCCTCGCCACCCTCTGGAACGTGCCGGATCCCGAGGACCTGATCGGCACCTCCACCACCGGCTCCAGCGAAGCCTGCATGCTGGCAGGGCTGGCCCTGAAGTGGCGCTGGCGGGCCCGCCGTCAGGCCGAGGGGCAGGACAGCAGCCGCCCCAATCTGGTGATGGGAATCAACACCCAGATCTGCTGGGACAAATTCTGCCGCTACTTCGACGTCGAAGCGCGGCTAGTGCCGCTGGCGGGCGATCGCCTGCATCTGACCGGCCCGGAGGCCGTAGCCCGCTGCGACGAGAACACGATTGGGGTGGTCGGCATTCTCGGCAGCACCTTCGATGGCAGCTTCGAGCCGATCGAGCAGATCCACCAGTGCCTTGACCAGCTGCAGGCGGATACAGGGCTCGATATCCCCCTGCACATCGATGGGGCATCCGGTGCCTTCGTGGCACCGTTCCTGCAGCCGGAGTTGCCCTGGGATTTCCGCCTGCCCCGGGTGCAGTCGATCAACACCTCCGGTCACAAGTACGGCGGCGTCTACCCGGGCGTGGGCTGGGTGGTCTGGCGCAACCGGGCGGCACTGCCTGAGGAGCTGGTGTTCGACGTCAACTATCTGGGGGGCACCATGCCCACCTTCGGGCTGAATTTCTCCCGGCCGGGGGCGCAGGTAGTGGCCCAATACTTCAATTTTCTGCATCTGGGTCACCACGGCTATAGGGCTCGGATGCAGGCGATGCATGCCAACGCCTGCTACCTGGCGGATCAGCTGGCGACCTTCGGGCCGCTGCGACTGGTCAGCCACCCGCGCGGGCAACTGCCGGTCTTTGCCGTGACGCTGGCACCGGATGTGGTCAACTACAGCGTCTACGACCTGTCCGCGCGGCTGCGGGAACGGGGCTGGCTGGTGCCGGCCTACAGCCTGCCCGCCCATCGGGAGGATCTCTGCGTGCTGCGGATCGTCGTGCGGGCGGACTTCAGTCGGGACATGGCAGACCTGCTGCTGGCAGATTTCCAGCGGGCCCTGGAGGAATTCGAGGCCCTCGAGGGGCCGATGCCGAAACGCAGCCTCCAGACCCACGGCTTCGCCCATCTCTGATGCCCCAGTAGAAAGGGGAGGGCCTGTGCCCTCCCCTTTCGGTTTCATTGCAGGTAGTGGCGATCGCCTAGCGCCGTTTCCGCCACCATTCCAGCAGGGTGCTGGCGATGAAGATGCTCGAGTAGGCCCCCAGCGTGAACCCGACCAGCAGCGCCAGGGCAAAGGTCTTCAGGGTTTCACCGCCGAAGAAGTAGATGGCCAGCAGCGGCAGCAGCACCGTCAGGGTGGTGTTGATCGAGCGGGTCATCGTCTGGTTGACCGAGAGGTCGACCACGGTCTCGATGTCGTCGTTCGGGTTCTTCTGCAGGGTCTCGCGGATGCGGTCGTAGATCACCACCGTGTCGTTGATCGAGAAGCCAGTAATCGTCAGCAGAGCGACAATGAACAGGCTGTCGGCCTCGAAGTGGCCGGTGAGACCCATCCAGGCGAAGACCCCGGTCGTGATAAAGACGTCATGGAAGAGGGCAACGATGCCCATGACCGCGTAGTCGCGCTCGAACCGGAAGCTGAGGTAGACCATGATCCCCACGAAGGAGATCAGCAGGGCCAGCAGGCCGGACTGCAGCAGCTGCTGACCGAGGATCGGCCCGACCGTGTCGATCTGGGTGAGCTTGGGGTTGAAGGGGCCAAAGTCGGCCTCCAGAGCCTGCTGCAGATCAGCGCGCGTCTTAGGTTCGAGACTGCCGGTGCGGATTACCATCCCGGCCTGATCCTGGCCGATCACCTGAACGCTGCTGCCGGCCCCGGCTCCAAAGCGATCCAGCACCGCCTGGATGGCCCCGCTGCTCAGGGGTTTGTCACAGCTGGCCCGGGCGCAGTCCCGCTCGAACTGCAGCTTGGTGCCACCCCGGAAATCGAGCCCCGGCTGCACGGGCCCTCCGGTCTGGCCCCAGGAGATCACCATGCCCAGGATGCTGACGGCGACGAGGACGGCGGAAACCAGCCACCAGGTCCGACGGTTACGGGTTACGGAGAAAGCCATGAGTGTGGGTCCTAGGCCGATTTCTGCTTGCGGTCGAAGAGTTCCGGACGGCGCAGGCCCGGATAGCTGAGGGCGGTGAACAGGAAGGTCCGGGTACAGGTGACGGCCGTGAACATACTCACCAGCACGCCGATCGCCAGGGTGATGGCGAAGCCCTTGACCAGACCACTGCTGAGCCAGAAGAGCGCGGCGCAGGCAATCAGAGTGGTGACGTTACTGTCGAGGATGCTGCTGAAGGCCCGATAGAAGCCCGACTCGACCGAGCGGTAGAGGGTCTTGCCCGCGCGCAGTTCCTCGCGGGTGCGCTCGAAGATCAGCACGTTGGCGTCGACTGCCATCCCGATGCTGAGAATGAATCCGGCAATGCCCGGCAGGGTGAGGGTGACCCCCAGCAGGTCAAAGGCGGCCAGGGTGAGCAGGGTGTAGACCACCAGGGAGATGTCGGCGATCGCCCCCGGCAGCTGGTAGTAGGCGACCATGAACACCAGCACCAGCAGTAGACCGCCGATACCGGCATAGATGCTGCTGCGGACGCTGTCCTGACCGAGGGTGGCGCCAACGGTGCGGTTCTCGACCACCTTCACCGGCAGCGGCAGGGCCCCGCCCCGCAACTGCACCGCCAGCTCCTCGGCTTCCTCGGTGCTGAAACGACCGGTGATCACAGCACTGCCGCCGGTGATCCCTGTGTTGGCGAACTCGGGTCCGACCACAGGGGCACTGAGCAGCTTGCCGTCCAGGAAGATACCGATGGTGCGGCCGGTCCCGGCCAAACTCTTGGTCAGTTCCGCAAAGGCATCGCCCCCCTTGGTATCGAACCGCAGGGCCACTTCCCAGTTCTTGCCTGCCTGGGTGGGCTGGGCCAGGGCGTCCTTCAGTTCGGTACCGCCGATCTCCACCTTGCCGAACAGGGCCACCAGTTCCTGGTTCGCCCGGGCCAGATCCGCGTCGAGCTTATCGATCTGGGTTCTGTCACCCTTCTTGCGCTCCAGCTCCAGCGCCTGCTGGGCCTGGGCCCGCACCTGCATCAGCAGCCGGAACTTCTCGTCGGTGCCCGGCTGCTGCTGACGGAACTCCAACTGGGCAGTCCCGCCCAGCACCCGCTCCGCCTGAGCCGGGTCGTTGACCCCCGGCAGCTGAACCAGCACCTTGTCGCTACCGGCGGTCTGGACCACCGCTTCCGAGACACCGAGGCCGTTCACCCGGTTCTCGATCACGGTCTTGACCGCTTCCAGTTCGCGTTCGCCGATCTGCTGGATCGTGCCGCTCGGCTGCACCAGGATGGTCAGCTGACTGCCCCCCTGCAGGTCGAGGCCAAGCTTGATCGGCAGTTGGATCAAGGTGAAGATCGCGGCGGCAATCAGCGCCAGGATCAGAATCAGATAGTTCTGCTGTTTACCCATGGGCCAGGCTGCGCTCAGGCAGCGGGAGTCAGGAAGGAACGTGAAAAAGGCGGGGACCACCCTCGGCAGTCCCCGCCCTGAAACCGGTTGGCTCTAGACGAGCGCCGCCATCATATTGCGGACCGCCTCAACGATCTGGGCCGGTTGGATGATCGTCAGGTTCTCCAGGGCGCCGTTGTAGGGCGTCGGGATGTCCTGGGACGACAGCCGCAGCACGGGGGCATCCAGCTCATCGAAGAAGTGGTCGTTGATCGTCGCCACCAGCTCGGCACCGATACCACCGGTGCGCATGCACTCCTCGACGATAATCACGCGGTGGGTCTTGCGGATGGATTCGCCGATGGCCTCCAGGTCGAAGGGCTTGAGCGAGATCAGGTCGATGATTTCCGGATCGTAGCCTTCCTTCTCCAGGGTCTTGAGAGCCTGGGTGCAGTGGTGGCGCATCCGCGAGTAGGTGAGGATGGTGACATCCTTACCGGGACGGACGATTTCCGCCTTGTCGAGCGGGCAGATGTACTCGTGGTCCGGCAGGTCGTCCTTGAGGTTGTAGAGCAGCACGTGCTCGAAGAACAGCACCGGGTTGTTGTCGCGGATCGCCGCCTTGAGCAGCCCCTTGGCGTTGTAGGCCGTGGAGCAGGCGACGATCTTCAGGCCGGGGACAGCGTGGAAGTAGGCTTCCAGGCGCTGGCTGTGCTCGGCACCCAGCTGGCGACCGACGCCACCGGGGCCCCGGAAGACGATGGGAATGGTGTAGTTGCCACCGGAGGTGTAGCGCAGCATCGCGTTGTTGGCGATCTGGTTGAAGGCCAGGAGCAGAAAGCCCATGTTCATGCCTTCGACGATCGGGCGCAGGCCCGTCATCGCTGCCCCCACCGCCATACCGGTGAAGCCGTTCTCGGCGATCGGGGTGTCGAGCACCCGCAGGTCACCGTATTTCTGGTGCAGGTCCTTGGTGGCCTTGTAGGAACCGCCGTAGTGGCCGACGTCTTCACCGAGCACGAAGACGTTGGGGTCGCGGGCCATCTCTTCGTCGATAGCTTCCCGCAGAGCGTTGAACATGAAAGTCTCGGCCATCGGTCCCTCTGAGCGTGGCTACGGTGGTTCGGATCGGTTGATCCTGCGCAAGGCGCGATAACGGATTTTAGCCGTTCAGAGGGCTTCGACGGTAGGCAGGGCTGCATTCAGCCGCCGGCGGCGAAGGTGACCAGGATAATCACCGACAGCAGCAGACCGGGGGAAAGGAACAGCAGCAGTTGACCGAATTCGTGGGGGCTCATGGCCGGGCCTGGGAGGAGGCGATCGCCCCTACAGTAGCCAGGGTGTGCGACTACAACGGAAAGAAAAGATGAAGCTTTCTCTGCTGTTCGATCTGGCCAACGTGGCGGTGCTGCCTTTCTGGGGACTGCTGCTGCTGGCGCCCCGGTGGAGTTTCACCCGCCGACTGTTCGACTCGAATCTGCCCTTTGTGGCCTTTGCCCTGCTCTACGCCTACGGCTTCAGTCAATCCCTCGATCCCGCCAGCGTCGAGAGTCTGGCCAACCCCACCCTGGCGGGCCTGGCGCAGGTGTTCGGCACCGAGCCCGTGATCTTCACCGGCTGGCTGCACTTCCTCACCCTCGACCTCTGGGCCGGTCGCTGGATCTGGGAGCAGTCCCTGGCGAAGGGTTACCCATTCCGCCATTCCCTGGCTCTGACGCTGTTCGCCGGGCCGCTGGGGGTGCTCAGCCACGCGGTCACGGGCTGGATCTGCGGGGCTTTGGCGTCGAAGACTGCCCAGGAGTGATACGGCGCTCGGCTGGACGGGCAGCCTGAGCGGTGACCTGCGGTTGGACTGCCCCATGAGCGTGATTCCTGAAGCCTTTGCCCTCGACTGGCTGGTGGCCACCTACGGCGTCACCGGCGCCATCGTCTGGGTCGCCTGTCTGCAGATGGCGGTGGTTACCCTGCTCTGGCCCTGGGTGGAACCGGGACCCTCTACGATTCATCGTCAGACCCCCTGATTGACCCGGGACCCCGCTATGCAGCTGAACCTCGTCAAACGCTTCAACAATCTGCGTAATCTCTTTCAGCTGGTGCAGTCGCTGCAGACTCCCGGGCTGGACCAGGTGCTGGCGGTGGGGGATGCGCTCCAGAAGACGGAGATGGCCAAGCACTCCCGCAGCTGGATGAAGTCCGATGCCCGGGTGGCGGCTCTGATCGCCGAGCGCTACGCTCCGGAGCGGCCCTCCCTGGCGGAACTGCTGACCCTGCCCGTTGACACCCTGGGCTACCAGTACGCCAACATGCTGACTGCCAACGGCATCACCGCCGAGGCCCTGGAGGCGGAGCACCCGATCGTCAGCGATGACGACTACCTGATTGACCGCCTGCGCACCACCCACGACATCACCCACATCGTCACCGGGTTCGGCATCGACACTGCCGGGGAACTGGGGCTGCAGGCCTTCAACCTCAGCCAGAACCGGTCTCCCCTGGCCGTGCTGCTGATCGCCTCGGTCCTGATGCAGACCCTGAAGGAAGGGGAAGACCCGAAACCGGTACTGCGGGCCGTGGCCCGGGGCGTGGAGCTGGCGGACCGCTGCGATCTGCTGATTGCCCAGCGCTGGGAGGACGGCTGGGAACGGCCGGTCAGCGAATGGCGGCACCAGCTAGGTCTGCCGGTGGAGCTCTAAGCCTCCAGCAGTTGCCGGGCGGCCCGCAGCCCGGACTCGTAGGCCCCCTGCAGGGTGCCGGGGTAGTCGACACTGGTGGCCTCTCCCGCGAACACCAGCGGTCCGACCGGTTGCGCCAGCCGCTGGCGATCGCCCGGTTCAGCCCCCAGCTTCAGATAGGAGTAACTGCCCCGACTGAAGGGGTCCATCCCCCAGCGGGTTAGACAGCCACCGGTCGGTTCCGGGACGCGGGAGCCGTAGAGGCGGCGCAGGGTCGCCAGTCCCGAAGCGATCACTGCGGCTTCGGGCTGATGATATAGCTCGCGGGCCACCGTCCCAGCATTGAATCCCACCAGCATCGGCTGCCCCAGCACCGGCATCAGATTCAGCCACTCCGCCCAAAGACCGGGCGCAGGGCCCTGCTGGCGGATCAGGGTCAGGTCCGGGTCCCAGAACGGTCGGGGGAAGCGCAGCACCAGCTTGTCGAGCAGTCCCATGCCCAGGCGGGCGATCGCTCGCCGATGGGCTGCTGGCAGGTCGGGCTCGAAGCGGATGGTCCCACTCTGGAGCACCCCCAGGGGCACGGTGCAGCAGACCTGACGGCCCCGAACCTCACCCTGGCTGGTGGTCAGGCGCACCCCCCCGGCGTCCTGGCGGATGGCAGTGACGGTCACGCCGGTGCGGATGCGCAGATCCCGAGCCAGGGTGACCACCAGCGGCTCCAGCCCCCCCGGCAGCAGCACATCCTCGCCCTCCAGGCGGCGGCCCTCCCCCGTGGCGTAGGCCGTCGGCAAATCCGCCAGATCCGCGCCGTACTCATGCTCGACATTCACCGTCAGCAGAAAGCGCGGATCCGGCGGCAACGGCGGGTTACGTGTCGCTTCGGCCAGGCTGCCGGAGCTGTCACGGGATTCCAGACGGGCCAGCCACTGCTCCATCTGCCGGTCGGTGGCGATCGCCCGCTCGGCACCCCAGGGCCGTCCCTGGAGGTCGAAGGTCACCGACCGTTCGTAGTCCGTGGTCACCAGCCGCAGCCCCTGCTGCCGCGCCAGACGCGCAACCG
>CAWUMD010000008.1:0-21585 GCA_963923365.1 uncultured bacterium | reverse complement strand
CGTCGGCAGCGTCAGATGTGTATAAGAGACAGGGCTCGGCTGGAGCAGCAGGGGAGAGTCCTGGGGCAGGCTGAGCATCTCCTCGCCCATCCGCAGCACCCCCTGCTGCTCCAGCCGAGCCAGCAGTCGGGCTACCGTCACCCGGGTCGAGCCGATCGCCTGGGCCAGCTGCGCCGCCGTCACCGGCCAGGGCAACGCGAGGCGATCGCCGAGCAGCTGACCGTGCTCATCCACCAGCAGACAGATCAGACCCAGCAGGCGGTCGAGGGTGCGCTGCTGCCCCTGGGCACAGAGCCACAGCAGCCGCTGCTGCTGCTGCGTCCGCAGACTGAGCAGCAACGCATCCCGCTGCTGGGGCCAGGCTTCAAGGTCCGCCGGATAGAGCCAGACCACCGTCGTCGGACTGGTCTGGGCAAAGGCCTGCAGCTGATAGGGCGGTCGGGGATTGATCTCCAGCAGTTGGCCACCGCTCCAGAAGCCCAGCAGCACCTCCGCCGTCTCCAGCTGGTCGGGACTGCGGCCCGAGCGGAAGTGACGGGGAGCTGCCGCACCGATCACCCGCACGGCCCCCTGCAGCACCAGGTAGAGCAGCCCCGCCCGCAGGGGCACCCGCTCATCCCGGTCGAACTGACGCACCCGGAACCGCTGTTCCGCCCAGGTCAGCCATTCCGCCGGGAAGCTGACACGACTGCTGCTGCCGACTTCGGTACCATTGCTGGCCATGGCCGAGCCCCCTTGCTCCGTGAACCCCAGCGTCTCTCTGCAGCAGATCCTGCAGAAGCGGCTTGTTTCCCTTTCGCCAGAGGATACCCAGCCTTCCCCACGACGGCACCGGCCGCACCCCTGGCCAAGCTATCGCCTGGGTGCCGATATCCGGCCCGTGGCAGTCGAGGACCTGCAGAGCTGGGCCTGCGCCTGGACTGCCCCCTGGCCTCCACGCCCGATCGGCGAGCGGGGCCCGGCGCCCGTGGATTGGATTCGCTACGTTCAGGCCCGCGCCAGCCAACGCCAGTGCTGGATCCGCGACTGGGGATGGGAGAACGCTGCCGACTGGCGATCGCTGCCCCCCGGCGGTGCGATCCCGCCACTGCTGGGTCAGCTGATCGATTTCGGCGATCACTGGGTGCTGAGCGATCGTTCCCTCGGATCCCTGGCCGGGCTGATCGCCGCCTCCTGGCGCGAGGTGGAAGCCCTGACCCTGGGGGATGACAGCCTGCGGCCCCTGCTCGGGGAACTGGACCGGCTGACGGCGATCGCCCTGGGCCAGTGGCTGGACCTGGCGCAGGTGCCCCGCCTCGATCTGGGTTAGCTGCCTGGGTCAGCTGCGGCTGGGAGCGAAATCGTCCAGGCAGGCTTTGCCCTGCCAGAGCGGACTGTTCTCGGTGGCGAAGCGGGGCAGGATTTCCTGGATGAAGGCGTCCGCCGCCTTGGAGCGGTAGCGGTTGGGGTTGAAGATCACCGACAGGGTGCGCTGGATGGTCACATCCTCCATACAGGCCCGGTGCAGGGTCCCCATCTCCAGTTCCTTCTCGATTGCCGACACCGAGACAAATGCAGCACCCAGCCCCGCCTGGACGGCATTCTTGATCGCCTCAATCGTGTTCAGTTCCATCTCGATGCGCAAACGCCGGGTCTCGATGCCGCAGCGGGTCAGCACCTGATCAATCACCTTGCGGATTGTCGACTGGGAGTCCAGGGCGATGAACTGCAGCTTGTAGAGGTCATCACGCTGGATCACCTCGACCTCCGCCAGGGGGTGGAACACCGGCAGGATCAGAGCCAGTTCATCCTCGGCGTAGGGCACGGTGACCAGGGATTCCTGCAGTTCGGAGGGTACTTCTCCGCCAATAATCGCCAGATCCACCTGACCGTTGGCCACACTCCAGGAGGTGCGACGAGTCGAGTGGACATGCAGCTGGACCGAGACCTCGGGATAGTTCTGGCGGAACAGGCCGATCATCCGCGGCAGCAGGTAGGTGCCGGTGGTCTGGCTGGCACCGACGATCAGGGTGCCGCCCTGGAGGTTCTGCAGATCCTCAATCGCCCGGCAGGTCTCTTCGCAGAGGCTGAGGATCTTCTCGCCGTAGCTGAGCAGCAGATGGCCGGCTTCAGTCAGCTGAGCCCGCCGCCCTCCCCGATCGAACAGCGGCACATCCAGCTGCCGCTCCAGATTCTGCACCTGCAGGCTGACGGCCGGTTGAGAGACGTACAGACTATCGGCGGCCCGCTTGAAGCTGCCTTCGGTGGCGATCGCCTTGAGGATGCGGAGCTGGTCCAGGGTGAAGGGCAGATCGGACATGGTGCGTCCTCAGGGGATCAGCAGGCCTAACCACTAATTTAGGCAGAACTTAGACCCGCTCACCGGCCCGAAACGGCGCGATAGACTCGTTCCGGTCTGCGGTGACGATGGGTAATGACATTCGACTGGTACACCCCTAGCCAGGGGATCATGCTGGCTCTGCTGCTGCTATTCGGCTGTGCCCACAGTGGTCTGGCCGCCCTGCGACCCTGGGGCGAGGCCCGCATCGGGGCCCGCGGCTGGCGGATTCTCTTCGCGCTGGTCAGCATCCCTTTCGCGGCCACGGTGATCAGCTACTTCATTGCCCACCGCTACGATGGCGCCCAGCTCTGGCAGCTCCAGGGCGAACCCTGGACCGCCCCCACCGTCTGGATCCTGACAGCGATCTCCTTCATCTTTCTCTACCCGGCCACCTTCAACCTGCTGGAGATCGCGGCGATCGCCCAGCCCCAGGTGCGCCTCTACGAAACGGGGATCATCCGCATCAGCCGCCATCCCCAGATGGTGGGCCAGCTGATCTGGTGCATCGCCCACAGTCTCTGGCTGGGCACCTCGTTCATGATGGTGGCCTGCTTCGGCCTGATGGCCCACCACCTGTTCGCCGTCTGGCATGGCGATCGCCGTCTGGCCAAACGCTACGGCGCCGCCTTCGAGGAGGTGCGGGCCCGCACCTCCGTGATCCCCTTCCTGGCCATCCTCCAGGGCCGCCAGCAGCTGGTGCTAGGCGAGTTTCTGCGGCCTGCCTACGTCGGGGTCAGCCTGTTCGTGCTGCTCTTCTGGTGGGCGCACCGTTACATCCCCGCCCTCACCGAATGGGTGACCGGACGGGGCTGGTAGCATAGCCACAGGAGCTGACTAAATCGATTCATGGTGCTGGCGGTCACAGATCAGAGCTTCGAGCGGGATGTCCTGGAATCGCCGATCCCAGTGCTCGTTCACTTCTGGGCACCCTGGTGCGGAGTCTGCAAACTGATTGCCCCACAACTGCAGCAGTTCCAGATCGACAGTCAGCAGCAGGTCAAGGTCGTCAGCATCAATGCCGACGAGAACTTCCGCCTCGCCAATACCTACAAGCTCCAGACCCTGCCGACCCTGCTCTGGATCCGGCAGGGCAAGATAGTGGCCCGTTTCGAGGGTCTCAAGAGCCGTGACGACCTGAAACGGGAGCTGGAAAACCTGCTCACCCAGGAACGCCCCGCCGCCTGAAGGCTCGACTGGCACTAGGCAATTAGGCTCACGTTTGAGAGGGCGGCGCTATGATCATGCCGTTGGGTCACCGTGAGACCCGCCACATTGGTCGGAGCGTTTAGGCCTTCCGAATGGATTTCATCTACGAATACGCCTGGTTGATTCCGGTACTGCCACTGGCCGGGGCAACCCTGGTGGGGCTCGGTCTGATCACCTTCAACCAGACCACCAATCGCCTGCGCCAGGCGAATGCCGCCCTGATCATGAGTTCGATCGGGGCCTCTGCGACCCTGTCCTTCCTGCTGCTGGGGAGCCAGCTGGGTGGCCATGAACCCTATCGACGGATGTTTGACTGGGCGGCCGCCGGGGACTTCCACCTGCGTATGGGCTACGTGGTCGACCCCCTGACCACGATGATGCTGGCCGTCGTCACCACCGTGGCCCTGCTGGTGATGCTCTACACCGACGGCTACATGGCGCACGACAAGAGCTACGTGCGCTTCTACACCTACCTGAGCCTGTTCAGTTCCTCGATGCTGGGTCTGGTGATCAGCCCCAACCTCGTGCAGATCTACGTGTTCTGGGAACTGGTGGGCATGTGCTCCTACCTGCTGATTGGCTTCTGGTACGACCGCAAGGCGGCGGCCGATGCCTGTCAGAAGGCCTTCGTCACCAACCGGGTCGGTGACTTCGGGCTGCTGCTGGGGATGCTGGGGCTGTTCTGGGCCACCGGCAGCTTCGAGTTCGAAGAAATCGGCAGCCGCATCTCCAGCCTGATTGCCGACGGCAGCCTCAGCGTCGGTCTGGCCAGTATCTTTGCCCTGCTGGTCTTCCTTGGCCCCGTCGCCAAGTCGGCCCAGTTCCCCCTGCACGTCTGGCTACCGGATGCCATGGAGGGCCCGACCCCGATTTCGGCCCTGATCCACGCCGCCACGATGGTGGCCGCGGGCGTCTTCCTGATCGCCCGCATGTATCCGGTGTTCGAGCAGCTGCCTCTGGTGATGACGGTCATCTCCTGGACCGGCGGCTTCACCGCCTTCCTTGGGGCCACCATCGCCATCACCCAGACCGACATCAAGAAGGGTCTGGCCTACTCGACCATGTCCCAGCTGGGCTACATGGTGATGGCCATGGGTCTGGGAGCCTACAGCGCCGGTCTCTTCCACCTGGTCACCCACGCCTACTTCAAGGCGATGCTCTTCCTCGGTTCCGGATCCGTGATCCACGGTATGGAGGAAGTGGTGGGCCACAATCCCGTCCTGGCTCAGGACATGCGCCTGATGGGCGGACTGCGCAAGTACATGCCCGTCACCGCCATCACCTTCCTGATCGGCAACCTGGCCATCTGCGGCATTCCGCCCTTCGCCGGATTCTGGTCCAAGGATGAAATTCTCGGGGCCGCCTTCAACGCCAACCCGACCCTCTGGCTGGTGGGCTTCCTCACCGCCGGCATGACTGCCTTCTACATGTTCCGCATCTACTTCCTCACCTTCGAAGGTCCCTTCCGGGGTGAGGACCAGGCGATTCAGGCGAAGCTGCTGGCGGAAGCTGGTCAGAGCGCCGGTCACGGCCACGACGACCACCATGGTCACAAGCCCCATGAGTCTCCCTGGCAGATGGCCCTGCCCCTGGTGGTGCTGGCGGTGCCTTCAGCCCTGATCGGTCTGCTGGGCATGCCCTGGAATAACCGCTTCGAGGCCTTTGTCCACGCCCCCGGCGAAGCCATCGGTCACGGCCACTTCGAGCTGGGCGAGTTCCTCACCCTCGGTGGGGCCTCGGTGGCGATCGCCACCGCCGGGATTGTGCTGGCCTATCTGACCTACCGGGTCGGCAAAATCGACGCAGCGGCGATCGCCACGCGCATCCAGCCCCTCTATCAGCTCTCCCGCAACAAGTGGTACCTCGACGACATCAACGAGGTGCTCTTCGTCCAGGGCAGTCGCCGTCTGGCCCGTCAGGTGCTGGAAGTGGACGCCAAGGTGGTGGATGGGGTGGTCAACCTCACCGGTCTGGCCACCCTGCTCAGCGGTGAAGGGCTGAAGTATCTGGAAACCGGTCGGGCTCAGTTCTACGCCCTGATCGTTTTCGGTGCGGTGCTCGGGCTGGTCGTCACCTTCGGCATCAGCTGAGCAGACCCCACCCTCTGAACGCTCCCAAAGGCCCCGAGTCGGGGCCTTTTTTGTTGCAAATACTCACGGATCGTTTAGGGATGCTTAACCTTTCGGGAAGGAATACTTCCGGCTCCCTACCATGCAGGTCAGACTGCCTGCCGGAGGCTGGCAATGGAACCCACCTTTCCCTGGCTGACGACCATCATTCTGCTGCCGATTCTGGCAGCACTGGTTGTGCCGATCCTGCCGGACTACAAAGGCCGGACGGTACGCTGGTTCTCCCTGAGCGTCGGCCTGATCGACTTTCTGCTGATCATCTGGACCTTCGTCCAGCACTACGACATCCACAACCCGGACCTGCAACTGGTCGAACGCTACGCCTGGATTCCCCAGCTCGACCTCAACTGGTCTCTGGCGGTGGATGGCCTCTCCATGCCGCTGGTGCTGCTGACCGGGTTCATCACCACCCTGGCCATGCTGGCGGCCTGGCCGGTCACCTTCAAACCCCGCCTCTTCTACTTCCTGATGCTGGTGATGTACGGCGGCCAGATTCTGGTCTTCACCGTCCAGGATCTGCTGCTCTTCTTCCTGGCCTGGGAACTGGAGCTGCTGCCGGTGTACCTGCTGCTCTCGATCTGGGGCGGCAAGCGCCGCCATTACGCCGCCACCAAGTTCATCCTCTACACAGCTGGCAGTTCGCTATTCATCCTCGTCGCTGCCCTAGCCATGGCCTTCTATGGCGGTCAGGTGAGCTTCGACTTCGCCACCCTGGCGGCCAAGGACTACACCCTCGGCTTCCAGTTGCTGGTCTACGCCGGTTTCCTGATCGCCTACGGGGTGAAACTGCCGATTGTGCCCCTGCACACCTGGCTGCCGGACGCCCACGGCGAGGCGACGGCCCCGGTGCACATGCTCCTGGCCGGAATCCTGCTGAAGATGGGCGGCTACGCCCTGATGCGGATGAACGCCGGGATGCTGCCGGACGCCCACGCCCGCTTCGCACCGGTGCTGATTGGTCTGGGGGTGGTGAATATCGTCTACGCGGCGCTCACCTCCTTTGCCCAGCGCAACCTGAAGCGGAAGATTGCCTACAGTTCGATCTCCCACATGGGCTTCGTGCTGATCGGCATCGGCTCCTTCACCCAGCTGGGCACCAGCGGCGCCATGCTGCAGATGATCTCCCACGGGCTGATCGGTGCCAGTCTGTTCTTCCTGGTTGGGGCGACCTATGACCGCACCCATACCCTGATGCTCGATGAGATGGGCGGGGTCGGGCAACGGATGCGCAAGATGTTCGCCCTCTGGACTGCCTGTGCCCTGGCGTCCCTGGCTCTGCCGGGGATGAGCGGCTTCGTCGCGGAGCTGATGGTGTTCGTGGGCATGGCCACCAGCGATGCCTACAGCCTCACCTTCCGGGTGATTGTGGTCTCTCTGGCGGCGATCGGTGTGATTCTGACGCCTGTCTACCTGCTCTCGATGCTGCGGGAGATTTTCTACGGTCCCCGCAACGAGGAACTGGAGTCCCACGAGGTGCTGGCGGATGCCGAACCCCGGGAGGTCTACATCATTGCCTGCCTGCTGATCCCGATTCTGGGCATCGGTTTCTATCCGAAGCTGACCACCCAGATGTACGACGGCACCATCGGTCAGCTCACCCAGCGCCTACGCGGGTCGGTGCCGATGCTGCAGGCGCGGGCTCCCGAGAACCCGGCCACGCTGATCTCCCAGCACGTCCTGCCCCAGGCCCCGACGATTTAGGTAGGCTCGTTGGCGCTCGCAGCCCCGGTCCAGCGGCGGTAGTCCTCGGGCAACCGCCGCTCGATTTTCTGGCGCACCGCTCCGAGAATGCCGTTGAGTAGTACCCCGCCGCTCTGGCGCACCAGGGGCTCGGGAGTGAAGCTGAGCATCGGCGGCAGGTCCAGGCTGATCCCCAGGTAGACTTCACCGTCCAGGCGATCGCGGGTGGCGGGCCGCAGTACCCCCCGCAGGTCGAGATCGAATTTGGGACTGAGCCAATCCAGGCCGATCAGCTGACAGTCCTGGGCCAGGATGTTCAGGGCTCGATCCCCCTCTTCCCACCAGGCCCGCAGATCGACCAGGGGCCGGATTTCCAGGGAGAGGAAGCGGGCCGAAGCCAGCTCGAACCGGTAGAGGTCGCCACCGAGCGACTGGAGGTTACCTTCCCCGAACAGCACCTGAACCAGCCGTTCGGGGGTTCTGAGATAATCCTCGAGGGTACGATCCCCAGACGGGAGCGCCACCTCAACCGTTTGCCGAGCGGAAAAAGACGTGGGCATCGAGGCAACGGAACCGTCAGATCCCGTCTATCTTACGTCCCCCTATCCGGTCTTTCTCCTGTCATGCCTGAGCTTACCCTCGCCCACCTCGGCCCCACGGGCACCTACTCGGAGATGGCAGCGATCGCCTATGCCGAGAGCCTTGCACAACAGGGGCAGGCGAGTCAGCTGCAACTGCACCGCACCATCCAGGGCACCCTCCAGGCCGTCGTGCGCGGGGACGCGGACCAGGCGATCGTTCCCGTTGAGAACTCGATCGAGGGCCAGGTCCCGGCTAGCCTCGATACCCTCTGGCAGAGCGAGGGCCTGCAGGTGCAGAAGACGCTGGTGCTGCCGATTCGCCATGCCCTGATCAGCACCGCCGTCGATCTCGGTCACATCCGCATCGTTCGCTCCCATCCCCAGGCCCTGGCCCAGTGCCGCGACTGGATGGCGGTCCACATCCCGACCGCAGACCAGCAGCCCAGCAACTCCACCAGCGAGGCCCTGGCCCACCTGCGTGAGAATCCCAACTGGGCGGCGATCGCCTCGGAACGGGCGGCCCACCTCTACGACCTGCCGATTCTGGCCCAGCCGATCAATGACCAACCCGACAACTGCACCCGCTTCTGGGTGGTCGGTCCCCAACCGAGTCCCGGCGGCAGCCTCACCTCCCTGGCCTTCAGCCTCCCGGCCAACGAACCCGGGGCACTGATGCGAGCTCTGGAGATCTTCGCCCGGCGGCAACTGAACATGAGCCGGATTGAGTCCCGTCCCACCAAGCGATCCCTGGGCGAGTACCTGTTTTTCGTCGATCTGGAGGCGAACGCCCGCGGCCCAGAGGTGCAGGACGCCCTGGGTGAGCTGGCCACCGTCACCGAAGACCTACGCCTGCTCGGCAGCTACGATTTGCTGGACCTGAGCCAGTCGGAACCTGACTAGGGGTTCTGGAGACTGTTTAGGGTGTCCTTGAGAACGGTGCGGGCTGCGAGGTGACTGCGGGTAGTGGAGAGAATGTCCAGCTCCCGTTCCAGCCGGGCCTTGGTATCCGTCAGTTCCAACAGGGCCTGCTGCTCCTGGTGAACCCCGTAGAGGTTTCCGGCCACCCAGAAGGACAGCTCCCGCGGCAGGGTCGGCATATTGTCGGGGATTTCCATCGTCTCGCCCGACAGCTTGCCTGACAGCTGCACCACATCCCGCAGAGTCGCCTCCAGATCCGCCGCCAGCGGCGACAGATCCTCATCCATGGGATCATCCTCGATCCATTCCACCAGACCGACCCGGTAGGGCTTCTCGCGCACCAGATCCAGCAGTCGGAAACGCTGCTGGCCCAGGGTCCAGATGTTGAGGCGATCGTCCTCCAGCCGCTGATGGCGGATGATCTCCGCACAGCAGCCGATCACGGTCGATTCTTCCTTGATCGGATCCCAGCAAAGCACCCCGAAGCGGCGATCGCCCTCCAGGATCGTGTTCATCAGAATCCGATAGCGGTATTCGAAGATGTGCAGTGGCAACAGGCGCCCCGGGAAGAGCACCACCTCCGGCAGGGGAAACAGCGGCAGTTCTCGAACGGAGAGGGATGCAGAGCTCATTCGGCGCCGGAGCCAGGACTTTCCCTACTGTAACAACAGCAAAAAGCGGGTGCCGTTCACCGACACCCGCTTCCGGGAAAGCCCAGTCTGAGACTAGAGCTTGACTTCGATATCAACGCCAGCGGGCAGATCCAGCTTCATCAGCGCATCGATGGTCTTGGAGGACGGCTGGTAGATGTCGATGATGCGACGGTGGGTGCGGGTTTCGAAGTGCTCGCGGGAGTCCTTGTCGACGTGGGGCGAACGCAGGACGCAGTAGATCTTGCGCTTGGTCGGCAGGGGGATGGGGCCCACAGCGGTCGCGTTGGTACGGTTTGCAGTCTCGACGATCTTTTCGCAGGAGGTGTCGAGGAGACGGCGATCGAAGGCTTTCAGACGGATGCGGATTTTTTGCTGGGTCAGGGCGGCCATGGCTTTGATATCGAGTTATCGAGGTTCAGGGAAAGCCGCGAGGGCTGCGGAGACTCCGCAACCCTCGCGGTGATCGATCAATCGAGAATCAGAGGATTACTCGAGGATCAGGGACACAACACCGGCACCGATGGTACGACCGCCTTCGCGAATCGCGAAGCGCATGCCCTGTTCGATAGCCACGGGATTGATCAGTTCGATGGTCATCTTGACGCGGTCGCCAGGCATGATCATTTCTTGTTCGGAACCGTCATCACCGGTGAACTTGACGATGGTGCCGGTCACGTCGGTGGTACGGACGTAGAACTGAGGACGATAGCCGGAGAAGAAGGGGGTGTGACGACCGCCCTCTTCCTTCTTCAGCACGTACACTTCAGACTCGAACTTCTTGTGGGGGGTGATGGAGCCGGGCTTAGCCAGCACCATGCCACGCTCAATGTCGGCCTTCTGGATGCCGCGGAGCAGCAGACCGACGTTGTCGCCAGCTTGGCCTTCGTCCAGCAGCTTCTGGAACATTTCCACGCCGGTGACGGTGGTGCTGCGGGTGTCGCGCAGACCAACGATTTCCACGTTGTCGCCAACCTTGACGATACCGCGCTCGATCCGACCGGTTGCCACGGTACCGCGGCCGGTGATCGAGAACACGTCTTCAACCGCCATCAGGAACGGCTTGTCGACTTCGCGCTCGGGGGTGGGGATGTAGGCGTCAACCTGATCCATCAGGTCAAGGATCTTGTCGACCCACTTGTTTTCGCCACGCTGACCGTTGGCGCCACCTTGGATGGCAGCCAGGGCTTCACGAGCAGAGCCGGCAATGATGGGGATTTCGTCGCCGGGCAGGTCGTATTCCTTCAGCAGGTCACGAACTTCCTCTTCGACGAGCAGCAGCAGCTCTTCGTCGTCAACCATGTCTTCCTTGTTCAGGAAAACGCAGAGACGGGGCACGCCCACCTGCTTGGCCAGCAGGATGTGCTCACGGGTTTGGGCCATGGGGCCGTCGGTAGCCGCCACCACCAGGATGCCGCCGTCCATTTGGGCAGCACCGGTGATCATGTTCTTCACATAGTCAGCGTGACCGGGGCAGTCCACGTGAGCATAGTGACGCTCGTCGGTTTCGTACTCGACGTGCGCGGTGTTGATGGTGATACCGCGGGCCTTCTCTTCAGGAGCGGCGTCAATTTCATCGTAGGCGCGAGCCTTGGCATTGCCGCGGGCAGCCAGCACGGAGGTGATGGCGGCGGTCAGCGTGGTCTTACCGTGGTCGACGTGACCGATGGTACCGACGTTGACGTGGGGTTTGGTCCGTTCAAACTTAGCGCGTGCCATTGTCTTCCTTAGTTAACTAAGCGTTCCCTTTGTTCTTGGCGATGATGGTCTCCGCCACGTTACGAGGAACATCCTCGTAGTTGCCGAATTCCATCGAGAAGATGCCACGGCCCTGGGTCATCGACCGCAGCTCGGTGGCATAGCCAAACATCTCTGCGAGCGGAACCCGCGCCGAGACCTTGGCCTGACCGTTCTCGGCCTGCTGACCTTCGATCTGCCCGCGACGGGAGATGAGGTTACCCATGATCGTACCGAGAAATTCCTCCGGTACTTCCACGTCAACCTTCATCACCGGCTCCAGCAGGACCGGATCGGCCTTGCTGACCCCTGCCTTGATCGCCATGGAACCGGCGATCTTGAAGGCCATTTCGGAGGAGTCGACGTCGTGGTAGGAACCGTCGATCAGCGACACCTTGACGTCGATCAGCGGGAAGCCGGCCAGGACACCGGATTCGCAGGTTTCCTTCATCCCCTGCTCGGCGGGGCCCACGTATTCCTTGGGAACCGTGCCACCGACGATCTTGGAGACGAACTCGAAACCGCAGCCGGGTTCGCCGGGTTCCAGTGCGATCACGACGTGACCGTACTGGCCCTTACCACCGGACTGACGGACGAACTTGCCTTCCGACTTGACCGCCTTGCGGATGGTTTCGCGGTAGGCCACCTGGGGAGCCCCGATGTTGGCCTCCACCTTGTATTCGCGCAGCATCCGGTCCACGAGAATTTCCAGGTGCAGTTCGCCCATACCGGCGATCACAGTCTGGTTAGTCTCGGGATCGACCGCCACCCGGAAGGTGGGATCCTCTTCGGAGAGAGCCTGGAGGGCCTTGGAGAGCTTCTCCATGTCGCCCTTGGTCTTGGGCTCGACCGCCACCGAGATCACCGGCTCGGGGATGTGGATCGACTCGAGGATGATCGGCTTGGCCTCATCGCAGAGGGTATCGCCGGTGAAGGTGTCCTTGAGGCCGAGCACGGCGCCCAGGTCACCTGCACGCATTTCCTCGACTTCGATCCGGTCGTCCGCCTTGAGAATAATCAGACGGGAGACGCGCTCCTTCTTATCCTTGGTGGCGTTGTAGACGTAGGTACCCTTCTTGAGGATGCCGGAGTAGACGCGCACGAAGGTGAGACGGCCGTAGGGATCGGCCATGATCTTGAACGCGAGGGCAGAGAAGGGAGCATCGTCGTCCGCGGGACGGGCTTCCTGCTCGCCGTTGGGGAGGGTGCCCTGAATCGGGGGCACATCCAGCGGAGAAGGCAGGTAGTCAACCACGGCGTCGAGCATCAGCTGCACGCCCTTGTTCTTGAAGGCGGAGCCGCAGAGCATGGGGACCAGACGGTCCTGGCCCTGGATCAGCACACCCTTACGCAGACCGGTCTTGATGTCGTCGACGTCGAGATCACCGGTCTCGAAGTACTTCTCCATCAGCTCGTCATCGGAAGCCGCGACGGCTTCGACCATCTTGGCCCGCCATTCCTCAGCGGTTTCCTTCAGGTCAGCGGGGATCTCGGTGACTTCGATGTCGGTACCGATGTCGTTGGTGTAGATGTAGGCCTTCATCTCCACCAGGTCGACGATGCCCTTGAAGTCGGATTCCGCACCGATGGGGATCTGAATCGGGCAGGCGTTTGCCTTCACCCGATTGACGATCTGGTCATAGACCTTGAAGAAGTTGGCGCCGGTACGGTCCATCTTGTTGACGAACACGACCCGGGGGACCGAGTAACGGTCAGCCTGACGCCAGACGGTTTCGGACTGAGGCTGCACGCCACCGACCGAGCAGAAGACGGCGATCACACCGTCGAGCACCCGCATAGACCGTTCGACTTCAATGGTGAAGTCCACGTGTCCGGGGGTATCGATGATGTTGATCTGGTGATCCTTCCAGCTGGTGCTGATGGCAGCGGCGGTAATCGTGATGCCGCGCTCCCGCTCCTGCTCCATCCAGTCGGTGACAGCGGTACCTTCGTGTACCTCACCGATCTTGTGGACCACACCGGAATAAAACAGAATCCGTTCGGTCGTCGTCGTCTTGCCGGCATCGATGTGCGCGGCAATACCGATATTCCGAACCCGTTCGAGCGGGACAGTTCGGGCCACAATTACCTCCTTAGCGGTGGCGAATCCGTACAGATTTCACCGGACTTGATTCTAGCGTTCTGTCCGGTGCGCTATTTAGTAGCGGTAGTGAGCGAAGGCCTTGTTGGCTTCAGCCATCTTGTGGGTCTCTTCGCGCTTACGCACGGAGCTGCCGGTTTCGTTGGCGGCATCCATCAGCTCGTTGGCCAGCTTGATGGCCATGCTCTTGCCGGAGCGGGCGCGGGAGAAGTTCACCAGCCAGCGCAGGGCCAGGGCGGTACCGCGGTCGGAGCGCACTTCCATGGGCACCTGGTAGGTGGCACCACCAACCCGACGGGCACGCACTTCCACGAGGGGAGTGGCGTTACGCACAGCGGTTTCGAACACTTCGAGGGGTTCGCCGCCGGTCCGTTCCTTGATGATGTCGAAGGCATCGTAGAGGATGCGGAAGGCCGTGGACTTCTTGCCGCTGTTCATCAGGCGGACGGAAATCATCGTGGCCAGACGGCTGTTGTAGACCGGATCGGGAGCGGCAACGCGCTTCGTGGCGGAATTACGACGGGACATGGCAGTTCAGAGAACTCGATTGCGGAGGATAGGGACGCGAAAGGCCGACACGGAGGTCGGCAGGTCAGGCTCTCGGGTCATGCAACGACGAACGCCGCGACTGACCGATGCACATTTGCAGTCCAGCAGCCGACTGCTCCAATCCGGGGCGGCGAACTGTCCGAGAGCTGGACCGGGGCTTACGCTTTGGGACGCTTGGCGCCGTACTTGGAGCGGCTTTGCTTACGGTCCTTGACACCGGCAGTGTCGAGGGTGCCGCGCACAATGTGGTAGCGGACGCCCGGCAGGTCCTTGACCCGGCCGCCGCGGATCATCACCACGGAGTGTTCCTGGAGGTTATGCCCGATCCCGGGGATGTAGGCGGTCACTTCGAAACCGGAGGTGAGGCGCACCCGAGCCACCTTCCGCAGAGCCGAGTTGGGCTTCTTGGGGGTGGTGGTGTACACGCGGGTGCAGACGCCACGACGCTGAGGACAGGCCTTCAGCGCAGGCGACTTGGTTTTCTTCTGAAGATTGAAACGCTCTTGGCGAATGAGCTGCTGAATCGTCGGCATCGGTTAACAGTCGATCCCTGTATAGCGGAGCAAGTCAACAATCGACCAGAATACCGAGAACGGGTGCATGGGGTCAAGTCCCCCCCGAACCGAGCGATCGCCCTGCTCCGCCGGATCCGCCGCGATCAGCCCAGACTGACGCCACTCAGGGGTGTCTTGCGGGCGTAATCGTCCTCGAAGCGGATGATGTCGTCCTCACCCAGGTACTCGCCGTTCTGGACCTCGATCAGGATCAGTGGCAGGACGCCGGGGTTCTCGAGGCGGTGGCGGGTACAGGCGGGGACGTAGGTGGACTGGTTGGCGCTGAGCAGCAGTTCCTGGTCGCCGCAGATCACCCGGGCCGTGCCGGAAACGACAATCCAGTGCTCGCTGCGGTGATGGTGCATCTGCAGGCTGAGGCGCTGTCCGGGCGATACTTCGATGCGCTTGATCTTGTAGCCCGGGGCCTCCTCGAGGATGGTGAAGGAGCCCCAGGGGCGCTGTTCGGTGGACAGGGCGTTGGTCATAGTGACAGTCATAGTGGCCTTGAAGATAAACGGCGATCGCCGCAGCGATCCGACCCTACGGTAACCGCTGGGCCTGCTCGGGACGATAGAACACCGCCAGCCCGTTGTGAACCCGGGCCACGGAGGATCCGGGACGGTTGAGGGGCTGTTCGTCCAGGACCAGGGTGGTGGAACTGCCACCGTCGAAGTTGAGGGCCTCGGTGACACCGAGGCTGAGCATCAGCCGGGCCATCTCACCCAGGCTGGGACCGTAACCGCTGCCATCCTCGTGGGCCGTGACCAGAATCAGGCTGCCATCGGGCATCCGACCGACCGCACTGCGGGGAGCCCGTTCATTGGCGAAGGCGGCACTGAAGCCTTCGGCCCGGGCATCCAGTACCACCTGGCCGCTGTTCACCAGCAGCGGTCCGGCCTGGACGAGATGGGGCAGGGTGCCGAGGGCAGAGGGCAGCACCTGCTGCTCCACCCGCACCCGCAGCCCCGGCGTCAGCTGGGCCAGCAGGGAACCCGCCGAGCGGGACACGATCAGATAGCCATCGGTGGGTATTCCCAACCCGCTGGGGGGCACTGGTTGGATGGCCAACACCCGATCCCCGCTGATAATCGCCGCCCGCTCACCTTCGGTGACCGGACGGTAGACCGCGCCCCAGGTCCGGGTGTAGCGGGCCAGACCGGCCCGGGCATAGCCGGTGTTGAGCAGCCCGATCGGCAGCGCCGGTCCCAGTTCGGGCAGCAGCTGCTCCCGCAGATCCAGACGACCGAGACTGACATTGCCCCGGTCATCCCAGGCGATCGCCCCCCGCCCGAGGATCGGTCCGGAGTACCAGGTACTCTCGCGCCGGATTGCCCCCAGGGGCAGGCGGTTGTTGCGGTTGAAGAATCCGGCATTGATCCCGGCGATCGCCCCCTCCCGGCGCAGGGTCAGCGCCAGGGTCTGGGTGCCCTGCTGCTGGTCGCCCCCGGCCCAGACTGGCTGCAGCTTCAGTCCCGGCTGGCGCAGATCCAGCTTCAGCACATTGACCGGGAAGCGACTGCTGCCCACCGGCACCGTCAGCCGCTGAGTGACCAGACCCGGCACCCGGGTGACCGGTGGGGTCGTCGCTGCGGCCGGGGTTTCCGCCAGCCCACCGGAGGCATCGAAATAGATCCGATCCGGGCCGCCGAGGCTGGCGGCACTCACGGTCACGGTTTCTCCTAGGGGCAGTTCCACCTCGACCCGTTCGGACTGGGTCAGCAGACGCACCCCGAGCTGACGCGCCTGGGCCTGGGCCTGGGCCGTCACCTGGCCCCGGAAGCTGAGGCGTACCGCTCCCTCATCCCGCTGCCACTGCCAGGGCAACGGCCGATCGAAATCCAGCACCCAGCGCTGACCGGCGGGCTGCCGCCCCCGACGCACCCCATTCAGAGTCACCGGCAGGCTGGTCAGCCGCAGACTGCCATCCGTCTGGGGTTGCACCGTCAGCCCTCCCCGCTGGGTTAGGGCCGTGGCGTCGTAGAGCACCTGCGCCCCCCAGGGCGATCGCGGCAGCACCTCGCCCTGTTCGAACCCGGCCGCCGGGAACCAGCGCACCATCACCGTGCCGTTGGCATCGGGCTTGAGGTCCGCCCCCAGACTGCGCAGGGCCACTTCGGACAGGTAGAGTCGCCCGTCCCGCCATTCCCAGGCTCCGGTCAGCGATCGCCCATCCAGCTCAAGGCGTCCGCCCTGGAGATTGGGGCTGGCTGCCAGCAGCGGTGGCAACGCCAGGGCGGCTGGCAGCGGCAGTCCACCGCAGGCCATGGGGATCAGCAGCAGAGGCAGCCAGGCGAGTCGGGGCATGGAATTCTCTCGTCGCGGGACGGCGGCAAAAAGCAACTCAAGAGGCTAGCACGCCATCCGTCCACTTGGCTGGACCCAGAGATTTCTTATAATGTTGTGGTTTGCCCAGTCCGGCTACGCCGGTCTGCCGCACCCCGACCCAGCCGCTGTCATCCAGCATCGTCATCCCAGGTCCCGGTCGACTCGTGCCTCGAGACGACCTTTTTTCCGTCTCTGAGGCTGGGCACCTGTTTTCGCCGGTCCCCCGGACCGTCGCCACCGGCACCTCTTTCACTTCGTGGGTATCAGCATGAACGAAATGTCTCCCCAAGCGATCCAGTCCGCGATCTACGAAGGCCCGCGTTGGCTCGTGGAAGAGCGGGATGCCTGCGGTGTGGGTTTCATCGCGGATCGGCAGGGGCGGGCAAGCCATGACCTCGTCCAGAAGTCGCTGATTGCCCTCGGCTGCATGGAACACCGCGGCGGCTGCAGTGCCGACTACGACTCCGGCGACGGCGCCGGGATCATGACCGCCGTCCCCTGGAGCCTGGTACGGAGCTGGTGGCCCCAGGCCAGCTTTGACAACGCCAACGCCGGTCTGGCGATGCTCTTCCTGCCCCAGGCGGAGGCCGATGCTGCCGCCTGTCGTCGCCTGCTCGAGCAGGTGGCCGCCGAGGAACGCCTGCAGGTGGTCGGCTGGCGCAGCGTACCCCAGGACCTGGAGGTGCTGGGCATCCAGGCGCGGGAGAACCTGCCGATCATCGAGCAGTGTCTGCTGGTGAGCGATCACCTGAGCGGCGATGACCTGGAGCGGGAACTGTTCCTGGTTCGCAAGAAGGTCGTGCGCCGGGTGCGGGCTCAGCTGAGTGCCGGGGCGGCCCAGGAGTTCTACTGCTGCTCCCTCTCCAACCGCACCCTGATCTACAAGGGCATGGTGCGGTCTGAGGTGCTGGGTCGCTTCTACCTCGACCTGCAGGATGAGGGCTACGTCAGCCCCTTCTCGGTCTATCACCGCCGCTTCAGCACCAACACCATGCCCAAGTGGCCGCTGGCCCAGCCGATGCGCATGCTCGGTCACAACGGCGAAATCAACACCCTGCTGGGCAACATCAACTGGATGATGGCCCGCCAGGCGGATCTGGCCCACCCCAGCCTGGGCGATCGCATCGGCGAAATCATGCCGGTGGTCAATCTCAACAACAGTGACTCCGCCAACCTGGACAACGCCGTCGAGCTGCTGGTGCGCTCCGGTCGTTCACCCATGGAAGCGCTGATGGTGCTGGTGCCCGAGGCCTTCCGCAACCAGCCGGACCTCGACGACAAACCGGCGATCACCGACTTCTACGAGTTCTACAGCGGTCTCCAGGAAGCCTGGGACGGCCCGGCCCTGCTGGTGTTCAGCGACGGCCGCAGCGTCGGCGCCACCCTCGACCGCAACGGTCTGCGTCCGGCCCGCTACAGCATCACCCGCGACGGCTACATCGTCGTCGCCTCCGAAGCCGGGGTGATCGACCTGCCCAGCGACCAGATCGTCGAGAAGGGACGTCTCGGTCCCGGTCAGATGATCCAGTTCAACCTGGAGACCGGCGAGATCCTCAAGAACTGGGAGATCAAGGAGCAGATTGCTACCCAGCACCCCTACGGCGAGTGGCTGAAGCAGCGCCGCAGCGTCGCCAAGGCCACCTTCGACGGCGATCGCCGTCACGAAGACTTCGACCTGCTGCGCCTGCAGACCGCCTTCGGCTACAACGCCGAGGACGTGGAGATGGTTATCGAGTCCATGGCCGGGGAGGGCAAGGAGCCCACCTTCTGCATGGGCGACGACATCCCGCTGGCGGTGCTCTCGAGCAAGGCCCGGCTGCTCTACGACTACTTCAAGCAGCGCTTCGCCCAGGTCACCAACCCGGCCATCGACCCCCTGCGGGAAAGCCTGGTGATGTCCCTGGAGATGAGCCTCGGAGCCCGCGGCAACCTGCTGGAGGTGAACGCCGACTCGGCGCGGCTGCTCAAGCTCGACAGCCCGGTGCTCAACGATGCCGAACTGGCAACCATCCAGGCCTCCGGGTTCGCCACCGCCGAACTGGCCACCCTCTACCCGATCGCCAGTGGCCCTGCCGGTCTGCGCACCGCTGTGGAGTCCCTCTGCCAACAGGCGGCAGCCGCCGTGCGCGACGGCAAGGAAATCCTCATCCTTTCGGATCGGGCCGAGGGCGGTATTTCACCCCAGACCAGCTACATCCCGCCGCTGCTGGCGGTCGGTGCGGTGCACCACCACCTGATCCGCGAAGGTCTGCGCATGAAGGCCTCCCTGGTGGTCGACAGCGCCCAGGTCTGGAGCACCCACCACTTCGCCTGCCTGATCGGCTACGGTGCCAGCGCCGCCTGCCCCTACCTGGCTCTGGAAACCGTGCGCCACTGGTGGCACGCGCCCAAGACCCAGAGCCTGATGGAGCGCGGCAAGCTGCCCCAGCTGGACATCCAGCAGGCCCAGACCAACTTCCGCAAGTCGATCGAAGCCGGTCTGCTGAAGATCCTCTCGAAGATGGGCATCTCGCTGCTGAGCAGCTACCACGGCGCCCAGATCTTCGAGGCCATCGGTCTGAACATGGAAGTGGTGGATCTGGCCTTCCGGGGCACCACCAGCCGGGTCGGCGGCCTCGGACTGGCCGATGTGGCCAACGAGGTGATGAGCTTCCACACCCGCGCCTATCCCGAGCTCAACCTGAAGAAGCTGGAGAACTTCGGCTTCAACAACTACAAGCCCGGCGGCGAGTACCACATGAACTCGCCGGAGATGACCAAGCTGCTGCACAAGGCAATCCGCGACGGCGCCAACGCCGACCACTTCGAGCTCTACAAGAACCTGCTCGAGGAACGGCCGGTGACCGCCCTGCGCGACCTGCTGCAGTTCGTCAGCGATCGCCCCGCCATCGCGATCGACGAGGTGGAACCGGTGGAGGCGATCGTCAGCCGCTTCTGCACCGGCGGCATGTCCCTGGGGGCGCTCTCCCGGGAAGCCCACGAGACCCTGGCGATCGCCATGAACCGTCTCGGCGCCCGCTCCAACTCCGGTGAGGGCGGCGAGGACCCGATCCGCTTCACCACCCTCGGCGATGTGGACAGCGAGGGCATCTCGCCCACCATGCCCTACCTCAAGGGCCTGAAGAACGGCGACACCGCCAACAGCCGGATCAAGCAGCTGGCCTCGGGTCGCTTCGGGGTCAACCCCGAGTACCTGATGAACGCCGAACAGCTGGAGATCAAGCTGGCCCAGGGCGCCAAGCCCGGCGAAGGCGGTCAGCTGCCCGGCAAGAAGGTGAGCGAATACATCGCCTTCCTGCGCAACTCCAAGCCCGGCGTCACCCTGATCTCGCCCCCGCCCCACCACGACATCTACTCGATCGAGGACCTGGCGCAGCTGATCTACGACCTGCACCAGATCAACCCCACCGCCAAGGTGTCGGTGAAGCTGGTGGCAGAAATCGGCATCGGCACCATCGCCGCCGGGGTAGCCAAGGCCAACGCCGACATCATCCAGGTCTCCGGCCATGACGGCGGCACCGGCGCTTCGCCCCTGAGCTCGATCAAGCACGCGGGTGGTCCCTGGGAACTGGGCCTGACCGAGGTGCACCGCACCCTGATGACCAACCAGCTGCGCCAGCGCGTCATCCTGCGGGTGGACGGCGGCATCAAGACCGGCTGGGATGTGGTCATGGGCGCCCTGATGGGAGCCGAGGAATTCGGCTTCGGGTCCGTGGCGATGATCGCCGAGGGCTGCATCATGGCCCGGGTCTGCCACACCAACAACTGCCCGGTCGGCGTCGCAACCCAGCAGGAGAACCTGCGCAAACGTTTCCCCGGCACCCCCGGCCACGTGGTCAACTTCTTCCTGCTGGTGGCCGAGGAAGTGCGCAGCATCCTGGCCAAGCTGGGCTACCGCAGCCTGACGGAACTGGTGGGTCGCGCCGACCTGCTGGCGCCCCGTCCCGATCTGAGCCTGACCAAGACCGGCAGCCTCAACCTGGACGTGCTCACCAAGCTGCCCGACACCCGCAGCGACCGCAGCTGGCTGGAACACGGCGACGTGCACAGCAACGGACCGGTGCTCGATGACGAGATCCTGGCCGACCCCGCTCTGATTGCCGCCCTCGACGGCCACGGCAGCGTCACCAAGGAACTGCGGATCATCAACACCGACCGTTCCGTCGGTGCCCGGATCAGCGGCCAGATTGCCAAGCGCCACGGCAACAAGGGCTTCCGGGGCAGTGTCACCCTCAACTTCCGGGGTGCGGCCGGTCAGAGCTTCGGGGCCTTCAACATCCAGGGCATGACCCTGAACCTGGTGGGCGAGTCCAACGACTACGTCGGTAAGGGGATGAATGGCGGCACCATCGTCATCCGCCCCGAGGAAACCGCCACCTTCGACCCAGCCCAGAGCAGCATCGTCGGCAACACCTGCCTCTACGGCGCCACCGGCGGTCGCCTGTTCGCCAACGGCCGGGCCGGGGAGCGCTTCGGCGTCCGCAACTCCACGGCGATCGCCGTGGTCGAGGGCACCGGTGACCACTGCTGCGAGTACATGACCGGCGGTGTGATTGTCGTCCTCGGCAGCGCCGGCCGCAACGTCGGTGCGGGCATGACCGGCGGTCTCGCCTACTTCCTCGACGAAACGGGCGACTTCGAGAAGAAGGTCAACCCGGAAATCGTCAAACTGCAGCGGGTCGGCACCACCGCCGGGGAAGCCCAGCTCAAGGGGCTGATCGAGGAGCATGTCGCCCTCACCGGCAGTCCCAAGGCCAAGGCCATCCTGGCGGACTGGGCTACCTACCTGCCGAAGTTCTGGCAGGTGGTGCCGCCGTCGGAAGCGAACTCGCCCG
>CAWUMD010000007.1:0-22274 GCA_963923365.1 uncultured bacterium | reverse complement strand
GAGAAGGATCGATCATGCATACCTTGCTCGGGAGGCGGTTCCTCCCTCTCCTACTGGTTGGTCTACTTGCAACCACCGTCGTTGCGGCGGATTCATCATCCCTGGAGCGTGTGCGGGAAAAGGGTGTGCTGCGGTGGGGCACCAATGCTGAAGGAGGAGCCCCCTATACCTTCCCGGAGATGAGCTGGCCCCTACCGGTCCTGACCGGTCAGCTGGAACGACGGCTACAGGGACAGCGAACCTGAGCCAGCTCGAAGAGCTCTCGCATGCGGATACCTGTGGCGGCCCCGGGGCCGTCCTGTCAGACTAATGGAAATTCTTCGGTGAGATAGAAATGCGGAGTGTCTGGACTAGTGTGGTGTTGCTGGCGCTGGGGTGGGGGCAGCCGGTCCGGTCTGCGGAGCAGATGGTACCGATCAACCGGGTAAGCGTGACAGGCATCGGTGAGTCCCTGGGAACGCTGCGTCTGGTGGAAACGCCGGAAGGCCTACGGATTGAGCCCCAGTTGCGGGGGCTGCCACCGGGCCCGAATGGGTTTCATCTGCATGAGCATCCCTCCTGTCGCCCGGGGCCGATCAACGGGAAAGTAGTGGCTGCGGGTGCAGCCGGGGGGCACTGGGATCCCAGTGGCGGGATGGGTACCCATCCTCACGGTATGGTTGCAGGCACCCATCACCCCAACGGGACACCAGACCCGGCATCCCGCCCCCAGGGGGATCTGCCGGATTTGGCGGCATCCGCACAGGGAATCGCCACGCAACCGGTTCTGGCACCCCAGTTCCGGACGGTGGAGGCAGTGCGCAACCATGCCGTGATTATTCACCAGGGCTTGAGCGGAACCCGGTTCGCCTGTGGCGTGATTGCTGAGCCAACCCGGCGTTAAGCCACTGCATTGGTGCCGTGGAAGAGACTGCGGATCACCTCTCCCGGACCCTGGGGAGTGACAATCACGGCGTAGTCCTCCCCGGCCAGGAGCACCTGGCGCTGGGCGATCGCCCGGGCTTCGGCGTAGGAGTCAGCCTCGAAGGCATCGAGGAGCTGACCGAGGGAGGAGTAGAGACGGACCTTGTGAGTCATAGCGGTTGGGTAATCCTGTCCACAGGGTATGGCGATCGCCCGGGACATGCCATGACAACCGATACATACTCGGGACCTTTCCCGACCTGAGTCGCGGGATCAGACAACGGGGTCCACCCGAAAACGTCACTGGCCCATGCCACGCAGGTCCAATTCACGGTGACCTGTCCCGGTATCCCATGATCACGGAAAACCACCCCGGCGACTTCAGCTGCTGTCACACCCGAAACGGAAGCCGGCCTGCAGCCACATCCGGCTAGGCTGTCTTTAGCCGGAAACAGCCTGCACCTAAATTCTTCAGACTGCTCCAATGTTATTCAATCTTCGTCCCGATAACTGGAACATAATCAGGTCTCTGAAGACAGCAGCACTTGCCAGCCTTGGGTTCATGATCGCCGTGCCGGTCTTCGCTGGATCGCTGGAGGATCTGATTCGGAGTGGAATATTACCTGAGAAGCCACAAAAGCCTCTATCTGTAACACCGCTTCTGAATAGAGTCACCGATCAGAAAAGCGAAACATCTGTTTTTCTAGTGCGCCGATCAGCATATACTCGTACTCCCATACACACTCATGACTCGGGAGGTGTCACCTGCTTGATTCAAGGCGAAATGACACTCTACATTGAGTATCAGACACCCATACGCATTGAGACTCCTGGGTGCTTCTACATGCCTAGCGGTCGACGCATGATTGGCTACAATTCCGGCAACTCAACGGCTGTTCTCTACGATATTTTTGAAGGTCCAACCGGATTTAAGCACTGGTCTATCAAGGAGGATCATCAGACCCCTGCCTTTCAGCATCAGTTTGGCGACTCGCACTAGCAATCAGGCCCGAGGCTGTTTCTTGGGGGGCTGCATCCTCGTTGCCTCACAGTCAGCATGGAAATCACAGGGTGGCTGATTTGCAGGCGAGATAGCTGCCCGGTTACCGCCGTCCCGGATAGTTGACGGGACCACCCCGGTTCGGTCCGACACCCGGGCCCTGAGCTCCCGACAGACCCACGCCCGGAGCCCCTGCTCCGGCCCCCGGCACCACGCCCACACCCGGGGCTCCCGCCCTCGGTGCTCCCGGCACCGGCGCTACGCCAACACCGGGGGCACCGGCACCCACCCCGCGATAGACGCCGACCCCAGGGGCACCGACCGGAGCGCCGATGCAGCCCACCGGATAACCGGGACGCAGACAGTAGGGAACCGCCAGCGCCAGGTTGGGAAGAGCGATCGCCAGGGAGACACCCCCCAGAACGGCAGACAGAACACAGCGGGGATGGGGAAACACGGGGATACCTCTGACAACCGTTGAACTTCCAGCGTGCCCGCTCCCGCCACCTATCCGGTCACCGCAGACAACCCTGCAGGATACCCTGCCGCTCACGGCCCGAGGGCCGATGTCAGAATAGGACAGCCGTTCCCCCGCTGCCCATGTCCGTTCTTGCCGCCATCGGGATTCTCGCCCTGCTGATCGTTGTCCACGAGTTGGGGCACTTCCTGGCGGCCCGACTGCAGGGGATCTACGCCGATCGCTTTTCCATCGGGTTCGGTCCCGTGCTGCTCCGGTACCAGGGGAAACAGACCGAGTACGCCCTGCGGGCCCTGCCCCTGGGTGGCTACGTCGGCTTCCCGGATGACGACCCCGACAGTGACATCGACCCCCGCGATCCCAACCTGCTGCGCAACCGCCCCATCCTCGACCGGGCGATCGTGATCAGTGCCGGGGTGCTGGCCAATCTGCTGTTCGCTTTCCTGATTCTGGTCACCCAGGTCTCGGTGCTGGGCGTGCCCGATGGCATCGATCCCCGCCCTGGGATCCTCGTACCCCAGGTGATGGGCAGCAGCAGCGTCGCCGCCAAGGCGGGCATCCAGGCCGGGGATGTGATCCTGGCGGTGAACGGCGAACCCCTGCCTTCCTCGGCCCCCAGCGTCAAGGAACTCGTGCAGCGGATCAAGACCAGCCCTGACCAGCCGCTGCGTTTCGAGGTGCAGCGCGGCGCCCAGTCCTTCGACGTCACCATCGTGCCTGAACGGGCGGGAGAAGAGGGCCGCATCGGGGTGCAGCTGGCCCCCAACGGTCAGTTCACCTACCGTCGTCCCCACGGTTTCGGCGAGATCTTCCGGCTGGCCTCCAACCAGTTCGAGCAGATTCTCCGCCAGACCCTGCAGGGCTTCGGGCAGCTGGTAACCCGCTTCGGCGAAACCGCCGCTCAGGTCTCAGGTCCGGTGAAGATTGTCGAATGGGGCGCCAATCTGGCTGCCAGCGACTCCGGCAGCCTGTTCCTGTTTGCGGCCCTGATCAGCGTCAACCTGGCAGTGATCAACATCCTGCCCCTGCCCGCCCTGGACGGTGGTCAGCTGCTGCTGCTGGTATTCGAGGCCCTGCGCGGCGGCCGCCCACTGCCCACCAAGGTGCAGGAGGGCTTCATGCAGACCGGTCTGGTGCTGCTTCTCGGCCTGGGTGCTTTCCTGATTGTCCGTGACACCACGCAACTGGCATGGGTACAGCAGCTTCTGCTTCAGTAGGGGCCGAGGTCGCCCCCCGTCCCCGACGCCCGGGCAAGAAGACCCGGGCCCTGGAGGTGCTGCGGCGGATTACCGAGCTCTATCCCGACGCCACCTGCTCCCTTGACTGGGAGACGCCGCTGCAGCTGCTGATCGCCACCATCCTCTCGGCCCAGTGCACCGATGAGCGGGTGAATCAGGTCACACCGGCTCTGTTCGCCCGATTCCCCGATGCCGCCAGCTTTGCCGCCGGCCCCCTGGAGGAGATTGAGGTGCTGGTGCGCAGCACCGGCTTTTACCGCAATAAGGCAAAGAACATCCAGGCGGCCTGTCAGCGGATCGTCGAGGTCTACGGGGGGGACGTCCCCGCCTCGATGGCGGAGCTGGTCACCCTGCCCGGGGCAGCCCGCAAGACCGCGAACGTCGTTCTGGCCCACGCCTTCGGGATCAACGCCGGCGTGACCGTGGACACCCACGTCAGACGCCTCTGCCGTCGCCTGGGGCTGACCAAGCAGGACGACCCGAAGAAAATCGAGCAGGACCTGATGAAGCTGATTCCCCAGCCAGACTGGGAGAACTGGTCCATCCGGCTGATTTACCACGGGCGGGCGGTGTGCGATGCCCGCCGCCCCGCCTGCGATCGCTGCACCCTGGCGGATCTGTGCCCCAGTACGGGCAAGGTCTGACCGCTGAATCAGGCCTGAAACGGGCCACGCCCTGCCATCGCGGGGATGACAGGGCGTGGTCGGAGACTGGGAGAGAATCAGGCAGCGCCGGCTTCGGTGGTCTGCTGTTCTTCGTTCTGGGATTGGGTCTGACTCTGACCCTGGCCACCGGGACCACCGGACATCGGACGACGGCCACGACCGTGCTTGTTGCGCTTACGGAACTTACGGGCATAGGCCTCGTTCCGCAGGGCCTTCTCTCTCTTCAGATTGCGGCGCTTTGCCATGGTGACCTCTCTCGGATAGGGAACTCGGTCGGGCGCGTAGGCGAATCGTTCGGACGCACCGGGCTCGGATTCGGTCAGCAGAGCTACCGCAGGGGTGTCGCTCGAACCGCAGTCCCGACCGGGAAAGCAGAAAAACTATTCAGCCAGAATCATCAATTTACCATAGGCGTCAATAGCCTTTCCGCCTGGCGGTGCAGCAGCGGTAAAGATGTTAAGAACAGAGTCGATTCCTTAGCGTCCCACCATGGTCAATCCCCCCGCTCCCCTCGACCAGGAAGCCCAGCACCTGTCGGACAGCGCCCCCAGCCTCAGCGACGATCAGTACCAGCGCAAGATGGAGCGGCGGCGGGAAGTCCAGCAGCAGCGTCTGGCAGAACGGGACCGGGAAAAGGGGCTGGTGATCGTCCATACGGGCAACGGCAAGGGCAAGACCACCGCCGCCCTGGGGATGGTGCTGCGCAGCCTCGGGCACGGCCAGCGAGTGGCAATTGTGCAGTTCATCAAAGGGGCCTGGGAACCGGCGGAGAAAGCCGCCTTCGCACCCTGGTCGGAGCAGCTCGTGTTCCGGGCCATGGGGGAGGGCTTCACCTGGGAGACCCAGGACCGCCAGCGCGATACCGACAAGGCCCAGGAAGCCTGGGGCCTCGCCGTGGACTACATCCGCAATCCGGAGTTCCAGCTGGTGCTACTCGATGAGGTGAACGTCGCCCTCAAGCTCGGCTACCTCTCGGTGGATCAGGTGCTGGCGGGTCTGGAGCACAAACCCGAGCAAAACCACGTCATCCTCACTGGGCGGGGAGCCCCGGAACCACTGCTGCAGCGGGCCGATCTGGTGACCGAGATGACCCTGGTCAAGCATCCCTTCCGGGAACAGGGCGTCAAAGCCCAGGCGGGGATCGAGTTCTAGCGCCATGGAAATCCGCGCCGTCAGCCTGACCAACTTCAAGGCCCACCGCGATCGCCATTTCACCTTCCAGCCCGGCGTCAACGCCATCTGTGGTGAGAACGGCGCCGGCAAGACCAGCATCCTCGAGGCGATCGCCTGGGTGCTGTTCAACTGCGACAGCGGCTACCGCAAGGAGGACCTGCGCCATCAGGGGGCCAGCACTACCCGGGTGATGGTCGAGCTGATCTCGGCCCAGGACGGGCGGACCTACCAGGTGCAGCGCCAGAGCGGTCGCAGCCGCTCGGACCAGTACGAGATCTACGATCCCCAGCTGAACCTGCGCCTGGAGAATGTCGCCAAGGTCGAAGACGCCGGCCACTGGCTGCGGGAGCACCTGGGCTTTGCCCCCGGGGCCGATCTGAGCAAACTGTTCACCGATGTGATCGGCATTCCGCAAGGCACCTTCACCCTCGACTTCAACCGCACTGCTGCCGAACGGCGCAAGGTCTTCGATCCGCTGCTCAATGTCGAGTCCTACCGGGAGGCTTTCAAAGCCGCCGCGGACCTGGAACGGTATGCCCAGGCCCAGGTGCGGGAACTGGAGCAGCAGCTGGAGTTCAGCGACCAGCAACTGCGGCAGGTGCCCCAGCTGCGCCAGCAGCAGCAGGACCTGCAGCAGCGCCTGCAGCAGGACCGCCGGGAGCAGAGTAGGCTGCACCAGCGTCGGACCGAGCTGGAGGAGGCGATCGCCCGCTTCCGCCAGCAGCAGGAGCAGATCCGCCAGCTGCGGCAGCAGGCCGAGCAATGGCGGGCCCGCCACCAGGCCCTGGCCCAGCAGCAGCCCCAGCTGAGCGACCAGATCCGCCAGGCCGAGGCGGCACGGCTGACCCTCGACCAGACCCGCGCCGCCGTCGAGCAGTACCAGCAGGTGCAGGCCAGCCTGCAGGCACTCAATCAGCGCCAGCGCCAGCGCGATCGCCTGCGGCAGCAGCAGCGGCAGCTCGAGCAGGATCAGCAGCAGGAACGGCAGGAACTGGCCCGGCTGGAGCAGCAGCGCCAGCAGCTCGACGAACAGCAGCAGCAGGCCGAAACCCTACGGCCCGGAGCGGCCCGCCAGAGCCGACTGGAGGAACAGCAGGGACGACTGCGTACCCAGCGGGACACCCTGGTGGGCCTCTACGAACGTCATCGGCTCCTGGACGGGGAGCAGCAGAAGCTCCGGACCCGGATCGGGCACCTGACCCAGCAGTTGGCTGAGCTGGCGCCCCTGGCAGAGGCCCAGGCCGAGCTGCCGGGGCTGGAGGCCCGCCAGCAGCAGTTGCAGCAGCAACTAGCCCGCTGTGAGGTACTCGGGGATCTGGCCAGCCGCTGGAGTCATGATCTGAGCGAGGAGCGGGGGCAGGCCCTGGCCCTGGCCCGACACCTGGAGCAGGCGGAACTGCCCCTGCGGGAGCTGCAGCAGCAGGGAGCCGCCGCGATCGCCCCCCTTACCGCCGCCTTCACAGCCAGCCGCACCTATCTGCAGCAGACGGACCAGCGACGCCAGCAATGGCGGGAGCGGCTGCAGGCCACCGATGCCGCCCAGCTGCGCCAGGCGCTGAACGGTGTGGGCGATCGCCTTGCTCGGATACGCCAGCAGCAGCGGTCCCTGGCCCAGCAGCCCCTGCTGGAACGACAGCTGGAGGAGCAGCACCAGCAGCTGACCCAGGTGCAACAGAAGCTGGCCGGTCTCACCCCCCAGCTGGGCGAGCTGGAGCCCATCGAACGGCGGCTGCGGGACCTCGAGCTCGCCCTGGCGGAGCTGGACAACCCGCGCACCCGCCTGCAGGTACTGGAGCGGGCGATCGACCAGGCCCCCGCTCTGGCAACCCGCTGGCAGCAGCTCACCGCCCAGCTGCAGGGTCAGCAGCAGCAACTGACGGACCTGGAGACCCAGCTGGCGGACTTCGCCGACCTGGACCGCCAGCTGGACGCGGCCGACCGGCAGCGTCGCCAGCTGGAGCCAGAGCAGCAGCGCTACCTTCAGGCGGAGCCCCTGGCCCGACGGCTGCCGGAGCTGCAGCAGCAACTGGCCCATCTCCTCGCGGAACTGGAGGAGCTGGAGGAGCGGGCAGCCACCGCCAGTCGGGAGGCCGCCCAGCTGGAGCAGAGTCGGGATGACGCCGCTCACCAGCACCAGGAAACCGAACTGGAGCAGGTACGGCACCGTCTCGGGGAACTGGCCGGAAGCCTGCCCCTGCTGGAGCAGGAGGATGAGCGCCTGTCCCGGGAGCTGAGCGAATTGGCCGCAGTGGCTGACCGACAGCAGCAGGATCGCCAGCGGCTGGGGCAGCGGCAACGCCTGCAGCAGTTCATCGTCGATGCCCGCCGGGTCTACAACCAGAGTGGTCCGCGAATCACCCGCTATTACCTGAGCGAAGTGACCCGGGAAGCCGACCGCCTCTTCCGGGAACTGATGGACCGCCCCGGAGTCGCCCTCGACTGGAGCGAGGACTACGAGATTCGCATTCAGGAGGAGGGCCGCTGGCGTGGCTTCCGGACCCTCTCAGGCGGGGAGCAGATGTGTGCCGCCCTGGCAGTGCGGCTATCCCTGCTGCGCATCCTGGCGAACGGTGACGTCGCCTTCTTCGATGAACCGACCACCAACATGGACGTACCGCGGCGACGGCAGCTGGCGGAGGCCCTCGCGGGGCTGCACAGCTTCCGGCAGCTGTTTGTGATCAGCCACGACGACACCTTCGAGAACCTCACCGACAGCATCATCCGGGTCGAGCGGGAGGTGACCGCCGAGTAGGTGCTAGAGTCGGCTCCATGTCCCACCCGCCCCTGGCGGAGATCATCCGCCACCAGTTCCGGCAGGCCGGTCTGCCGATCGAGCTGAGCGATGCCGCCGTCCGCTTCTTTCGCTACCACCCAGCCGATGGTCCCTTCGGCAGCCTCGAGCCGGTCCCTGGCCCGGCACCGGACTGCTTCGCCGAGGTCTGTCTGAGTGAGGCCAACCCCAGCCTGCCGATGAGCGTGCGCATCTACGTCATGCCCGCCGCAGTGGAGGAGGCCATCCGCAGCGATCGCCCCGCCAGTGATCCCCACTGCTATCTGGCCTACAAGTTCGGTGACGAGCGTTTCGACGCCTGCTACGAAGACGGTCGCTGGGGCGGAGTTGACTGCGATCGCCTGCCCGAAGGGCTGCGCCGGGCAATCGAGCAGCAGGCCGCACGGGCAACCACAGCCCTGGCGGCCCTGGAGGAGCAGCTGCGGCCCCTGTTCACGACGGTGGTCCCATGACCCCGACGGCGATCGCCGAGGCTCTCAATACCTGTCTGGCCTTGGTCGTACCCTGGCGAATCGACCCGACTCAGGTCCAGCCCGAGGACGGCGGCTGGCGGGCCACCAGCCCCGGCGAAGACCAGCCCGGCGCTCAGGTGCACTGGGAACTGCTGGTCTCCAGGGGTGGGCAGGCCTGGGCCACGGTGGTGGTCTGCAACCCCGACAGTGACGGTCGGGCTATCTATGGCGGCCATCGCGGCTGGTCCGGGCGGCAGCATCTGCCTGAGTACCTGCGCCCGGACCTCGAAGCCAGCATTCACCGCCTCGACCAGGCCCTGGAGACCTTCCGTAACCCCCATTGACCATCAGCGGGCTATCAGGTGATGCCGAGGGGGAATGCCGGGATTGTCGCTGAATTCCGCCGGGGGATGGAGGGGGTGTAGCCGGTAGGCCACATCCCGCCAGCACAGCGGCAGCTCCTCACCGGAGGGGAACATCAGCATCCGTTTGGCGAAGGCTTCGGGCTCCTGCAGTTCTTCCCCGGCATGGGGAATGCCGACCACGTCCATCTGCAGCGGATTCATCAGACCGAACAGATCCCGGATCTCAATCAGGATGCCGGTATCACGGGTTTTGAGGAACATCGCAACCTCCCTGCCCGAGCGGGCCTGCGGGGCTGATTCGATCCTAGTCAGGGGATCCTGACAATGCTGTTGAGGAGAAATTAAGCTCACACAAGCGAATAAGCAGTGCGGCCCACCGCCGCCAGGCCAATCCCCACGGATCCGGACGGTAGAATTGATCCTTCCTTTCTCCTGGCCCGAGGACAGTCGCATGAGTTCCCTGACCGGTCGTGACGTGCTCACCCTGGCGGACCTGACCCGTGAGGAGGTCGAATCCGTCCTGGCTCTGGCCGCCGACCTGAAACGCGGAGCCCGCACCCTTCACTGTCCGAAGACCCTGGGGCTGATCTTCACCAAGTCCTCGACCCGGACCCGCATCAGCTTCTCCCAGGCCATGTACCGCCTCGGCGGTCAGGTACTCGACCTCAACCCCACCGTCACCCAGGTGGGTCGTGGGGAGCCGGTGCAGGACACGGCCCGGGTCCTCAGTCGCTACCTTGACGTGCTGGCCATCCGCACCTTTGCCCAGAGTGAAATCGAGACCTACGCCCGCTACGCCGACATCCCGGTGATCAATGCCCTCACCGACGACTACCATCCCTGCCAGATCCTGGCGGATCTGCAGACCATGCAGGAGGTCTTCGGGCAACTGGCGGGCCTCACCCTCACCTATCTGGGGGATGGCAACAACGTCGCCCACTCGCTGCTGCTCGGGTGCGCCCACGCCGGGGTGAACGTGCGCATCGCCACCCCCGCCAACTTCGAGCCCCGGGCCGACATCGTCGCCCGAGCGAAGGAACTGAGCGGGGGCCGCTCCAGCGTCGAGGTACTGCGGGATCCCGTGGCAGCGGTACGGGGCGCCCATGTGCTCTACACCGATGTCTGGGCCAGCATGGGCCAGGAATCGGAAGCCGATGACCGCATCCCCGTGTTCATGCCTTACCAGATCAACGACAGGCTGCTGCGGGAGGCCGAGTCGAACGCCATCGTGCTCCACTGCCTGCCCGCCCACCGGGACGAGGAAATCACCGAAGCGGTGCTCGAGGGCAGCCAGTCGCGGGTCTGGGATCAGGCCGAGAACCGCCTCCACGCCCAGCAGGCCCTACTGGCCCTGGTGCTGGGCATCGCCTAGACCAGCCAGGCCGGGAACCGGGCGGCGATCGCCTGCAGGGCAGGACAGGGGTTGCTGTTGCTCAGCTGATCGGGATAGCGCCAGTTGAAGGGGGCCTGCCGGGCCCCGGCCATCCAGAGCAGACGACGGGCCCGGGTAACGGCGACATAGAGCAGGCGGTATTCCTCAGCCTGCCGCAGGTCCTCGGCCCGCTGGCTGGCTTCCGCCAGATCCGGCAGGATACGGACTGATTCGTCGTGGAGCAGGGCCCGCAGCTGGGCCCGGGTCACCTCCGCCAGGGCATATCCTCCCAGGAACTGATTCCCGGGCGGCACCCAGCTGGGCCGCCCGGGAATCAGATCAGCCTCGACAAAGGGCAGGAAAACCGCATCCCAGTCCAGGCCCTTGGCCTTGTGCATGGTGATCAGGGTCAGTTGCCCCGGACGCACCAGCCGGGTCTCCGGCTCGTCCGCCTCCACTGGTTCGAAGGACTCCTCATGGACGATGTCCTGGAGCAGGCGTACCAGCTCGTCGAGATCGGCCCGCCCGGCGGCCTGGCGGGCAAGCCGATCGCTGAGCTTATCGGCGGTGGCCAGTTCTCCGGCGTCGTAGCCGAGGCAGAGGGCCGCAAAGGGAATCAGCTGCAGCGGCGGCAGGGTGCGGCGGGCCTGCAGCAGGTCCCGGCCCAGGTGCCGCAGCGGCTCCAGTTCCCCCGGAATCTCCGGGCTAAGCAGGGTGGGGAAGAACAGATCCTCCGCCGTCAGTCGCCACCGCTGCTCCCGGGTGCCCTGCAGCAGCCCCCGCTGCTCCAGCAGGGACTGCACACCGGCGAGGGTCTCCGGATCATCGGGGCTGGCCACGAAGCTGAGCAGCCGCAGCAGTTGCTCGGGAATCCGGGAGCGACGTCCCTCCAGACTGTCGTTCCAGATGGTCAGCCCCTCCTCCTCCAGATCCGCCAGCATCTCCCCCAACCACTCCGCCTGGCGATGCTGACGCACCAGAATCGCCATCGATGCCTGGGGCTGCTGGCGCCAGAGCTGCCGCAGCCGATCCTTCAGCCGCGCCGTGGTGACTGCGGTGCTGGGCGAGAGCAGCAGTTCCACCCCGGTCCCGTAGGGTGGCGGGTTATCCGTGGAGCAGGGGCGCGCCACCGGGCGGATCGGCTGCTGCTGGAAGGGACGACTGGCGTCGTCGACGCCCAGGTTGGCGTTCACCCAGACCTGCAGAGCATTGGCCAGTTCCAGAATGGCCGGGGCACTGCGTCCGGCCTCATCCATGGTCACCAGTCGTTCGGGGCCCCACCGCTGGCAGAAGCGCCGGAAGAACACAGGGTCGGCGGGGGTGAAGCTGCTGTTGATCGCCTGGTTGGAGTCCCCCACCCGGATCAGCTGCAGCTCCCCGCGGTGGGAGTCGGTGGCCAGCCGCTCCAGCAGCCGGGTCTGCAGGGGCGACGAGTCCTGGGCTTCATCCTCAAATACCCCCAGCAGCTCCGACTGCCAGCGGCGGCAGAGGGTCTGGTCCGCCAGGGCCGTCAGGGCCGCCAGCATCATGTCGTCGTAGTCGAATAGGTCGGCGGCCCGCAGGATGCGCTGGTAATGCCGGTAAATGCCCTGGGCGATCGCCGGCAGCAGTGCCCCCTCGCAGTCGGCGAGGCGATCGCCCAGGGCTGCGGGGTCACAGCCGGAACTCTTGGCTTCCTGGATGGCGACCTGGGCCAGCCGCGGCAGCACGTCCCCCCGCAGCACCGCCAGCCGCCGCAGCCGTTCACTCTCACCCCCCTCCAGTCCGGCCAGTTCCACCAGGCGGGCGATCGTTTCGGGGCTCTCTGCCATCCAGCGATCGACGGCCTCCTGGAGCAGATGACTGCCCCGATTGGGACTGATCAGAGTGGCATTGGCCCAGTCGATGCCGCTGCTCTCCGGCGCGGACTGGGCAATCTGCAGTCCCAGACCGTGCAGCGTCAGCACCTGGAAGCCATCCTGGGGCAGTTCCAGGCGCTGCAGATAGTGACGCAGTTTGCGCCGCAGAGCCAGGGCGGCGGCCCGGGTGAAGGTGACCAGCAGCAGGGTACGGCGATCGCCCCGGGGCCGCCGTGCCAGCACCAGGGCGGCGGCCGCTGCCATACCGGTGGACTTGCCTGCCCCCGGCACCGCCGCCACCGCCAGCGGTCCACCGGCCCAGGCTGCCATCCGCTGCTGTCCGGGGCGCAGCTCCTGGCGTAACTGTTCCGGATCGATCCTGTTCACGCACCCTGCCTCCGCAGTCCCCGGCCCATTCTCTCCAGTCGGCCGGTGATTTCAGATTTTCTTTCCTGAAGGGTTGACAGACCCCTGAAAATGCCGCAACATAAAACCTGTGCCAAGCAAACGCGGGGCGCAAAAAAGAAGGGGCTTTAGCTCAGTTGGTAGAGCACTTGCATGGCATGCAAGGGGTCACCGGTTCGAGTCCGGTAAGCTCCACTCCCCTGAAAACGACTCCGAGCGAATCGGAGTCGTTTTCTAGTTTTCGCCGCTCCCGCTCGAGCGAAGTAAGGTCATCATCACCAGCCCGAACGCTGCTCCCGACCTGGATATGATGCCCCCGCTCTATCGCCACGATCGGCTCCGGCTGGGCGCACCGTTCGGGTATAGGTTCAGCGCCATCTACACCGGCACGGACCCGAACCTGAAGCAGCGACTGAGCGGACAGCACTGCGACGCCTACCCCAATGGCGGCCTGATCACGCTGATGCAGGTAGGTTCGTACATGGGCACCTGCACGGCTGCAGAAGTGATCCGCCTCGAGAGCCTCAACGCATGACCGCACCGTCCCGCCCGGAGTCCTCCACCGCCGTCCCGGACAGCCTCTGCCGCATCGATGGTCCGAGCCATGCCGCGGCGACCCTGTTGCTGGCCCATGGCGCCGGAGCCCCGATGGATAGCCCGTTTATGACGGCGATCGCCACGGGACTGGGCGATCGCGGCTGGCGGGTGGTGCGGTTCGAGTTTCCCTACATGGCCCGCCAACGGCAGACCGGTCGCAAGGCCGCCCCCGATCGGATGCCGGTGCTCCAGGACTGCTTCCAGCAGTGGGTAGCCCGGGAATCAGGCGATCGCCCCCTGCTGATCGGCGGCAAGTCCATGGGCGGGCGGGTGGCCAGCCTGCTGGCGGACGAGTTAGGCGTCAGCGGCTGTCTCTGCCTCGGCTACCCGTTCCATCCCCCCGGCAAGCCGGAGCAACTACGCACCGACCATCTGCAGAACCTGCAGACACCGACCCTGATCCTCCAGGGCGAACGGGACAGCTTCGGCAAGCGGGGGGAGGTGGAGACCTATCCGCTGTCTCCGCAGATTTCTGTTGTGTGGCTGGTGGCCGGGGACCACAGCTTCAAACCGACCCGCAGCTCCGGGCTGAGCGAGCAGGACAACTGGCGGGCGGCCGTGGATCACGCGGATCGGTTTCTGCAGCGGTGTGTTGATTGATACCGTTGCTTCCGAATCTTTTCGATTTCTTCACCATTCTCCGGTTTAATGTCTCTACTTCCTTGCGGTCGGTCCTGGCCCGGGGTCTCAGGCGTCATCTACCTATGCGATTTCTGCGTCAGTTCGGTCTCTTTCTGGTTGCCCTGCTGGCCTGTGTCACCCCCTGGCAGTCCCTGGCCGCCCTGCCCCGCCCGGCCGACCCGCTCACGATCCTGGCCTACCACGAGGTTGCCGAGCCCCAGCAGTCCCTGATTCCGGATCTGGCGGTCACGCCCACCAATTTCGTCCGGCAACTCGACTGGCTGCGCAACCAGGGCTACCACTTCGTCAGCCTCTCCCAGGTAATCGCCGCCGAAACCGGCCGCCATCCCCTGCCGCGCAAGCCGGTGCTGATCAGCTTCGATGACGGCTACCACTCGTTCACAACCCAGGCGCTGCCCACCCTGAAGCTGTTCAAGGCTCCGGCGGTCCTGGCCCTGGTGGGCAGCTGGATGGAGCCGGACAACGGTCAGATCCAGTGGGGGGACAAGCAGATTCCCCGCTCGCAGCTGATGAGCTGGGATGAGGTGAAAGCAGCGATCGCCACCGGTCTGGTGGAAGTCGCGAGCCACACCTACGACCTGCACAGGGGCGTCGTGGGTAATCCCCAGGGCAACTCCCAGCCCGCCGTCACCACCCGCCAGTACCGAAATGGCGAGTACGAAAGCGAAGGCAGCTACAGCCAGCGGCTGCGCGACGATCTGGTGCGCAACAACGAACTGCTGCAACACCACCTGGGGCAGGCACCGCGGGCGATCGCCTGGCCCTACGGCCGCTACAACGACCAGGCCGCCGCGATCGCCGGCCAGGTTGGTCTGACAGTCGGTCTCACCCTGGATGACGGGGCCAACAGTGATGACCTGCCCATCGATCGGCTGCGCCGCACCCTGATGACCGCCGACATGACCCTGGCGGGCTTCGAGCGGGAGCTGGCGGTGCGTCAGGCCAATGCCCTCGACAACCAGCGGGCCGCCAAGATCATGCACGTCGATCTCGACAACATCTACGACCCCAACCCGGAGCAGATACAGCGCAACCTCAATCTGCTCCTGGAGCGGATCCGGGCCATGGGGGTGAACACCGTCTACCTGCAGGCCTATGCCGATCCCGATGGCAACGGCGCCGCCGATGCCCTCTACTTCCCCAACCGGCACCTACCGGTGCGGGCCGATCTGTTCAACCGCGTCGCCTGGGAAATCCGCACCCGCACGCCGGTGCGTCGCCTCTACGCCTGGATGCCCCTGCTGGCCTTCGAGCTGCCCGGTAGCAACCCCGCCGCCCGGGAGGTCGTGGTTACGGAAGCCAGCAACCGCAGCGGCGTGCTCAATATGGGCTACCCCCGCCTCTCGCCCTTCTCGGACCTGGCCGTCAGTACCATCCGCGACATCTACGAGGACCTCTCCCGCCGGGCCACCTTCGACGGTCTGCTGTTCCACGATGACGTCACCCTGACCGACTACGAGGATGGCAGCCCGGCGGCCCTGAAGACCTATCGCAGTTGGGGCCTACCCGGATCCCTGGCGGCGATCCGGGCCAGCGATAATCTGCTCGGCCGCTGGACGATCCTGAAGATCAACGCCCTCGACAACCTGGCCCAGGAGATGGCTGCCGTCGTCGCCCACAACCAGCCAGGGCTGCGCACCGCCCGCAATCTATACGCCCAGGTTGCCCTCAATCCCCGCTCCGAGGTCTGGTACTCCCAGTCCCTGGACAATTCGATCCGCAACTACGACTTCACGGCGATCATGGCCATGCCCTATATGGAGCAGGCCCGGAATCCGCGCCAGTTCCTGCAGGCGCTGGTGAACGAGGTGAAGCAGAAGCCCGACGGTCTCGAGAAGGTCGTGTTCGAGCTGCAGTCGAAGGACTGGCGGCAGCAGCAGGATCTCGACTCGGGCGAACTGGCGGGCTGGATTCAGGACCTCTACCGGATGGGAGCCCGCCACGTCGGCTACTACCCCGAGAACCCCTTCCGCAATACCCCAGATCCGAAGGTGATCCGGCCGGTCCTCGACAGTCAGTCCAGCCAGCCTCTGATCTCCAGCCGCTAGGGGAACGCCCATGACTGCCGTTTCCACCCTCCGAGAGACCTGGCACCTACTGCTGCAGTTTGTCTTCCTCTATCCGCTGGCGATGTCCTACGTCTGGATGCTCGGGGCCCTGGGCTTCCATCGGCGCTTCGAACGGCAGGAGGGAGCCGGGTCGCCGCCACCGCTGCTGCAGCCGACCCCGCCGGTGAGCATCCTCATCCCCTGTTTCAACGAGGGGGAGAACGTCGAGGAGACGATCGCCCATGCGATCGCCGTCGACTACCCGGAATTCGAGGTGATCGCGATCAATGACGGCAGTCGCGACCGCACCGGGGCGATCCTCGATGCCCTGACCGACCGCTACGACAGGCTGCGGGTGGTGCATCTGGCCGAGAACCAGGGCAAGGCCATGGCTCTGCAGAGTGGTGCCCTCCTGGCCCGATCGGAGCTGCTGATCTGCATCGACGGAGATGCCCTGCTCGATCCCCGGGCTATTCCCTGGCTGGTGCGCCACTTCCAGCGCAACCCGCGCATCGCCGCGGTCACCGGCAACCCGCGTATCCGCAACCGCACCACTCTGCTGGGACGGATTCAGGTGGGCGAGTTCTCCTCGATCGTCGGCCTGATCAAGCGGGCCCAGACCCTGTTCGGCGCCCTGTTCACCGTCTCCGGGGTGATCACCGCCTTCCGTCGTTCGGCAGTACACAGCGTCGGCTACTGGAGCCCGGATATGCTGACCGAGGACATCGACATCACCTGGAAGCTGCAGCGCCAGGGATGGCAGGTGGTCTACGAACCCCACGCCCTGGTCTGGATCCTGATGCCGGAAACCCTGAGCGGCCTGTGGAAGCAACGGCTACGCTGGGCTATGGGTGGTGCCCAGGTCCTGCTCAAGAACCTTGACCTGCTGCGCCGTCGCGGTCATGGTCGGCTGAAGCTACTGTTGGGGGAGCTCTGCCTCACCCTGATCTGGTCCTACCTGCTGCTGGGGCTGGGGGTGCTCTGGCTGCTCGACCTGACGCCGCTGGACGGACCGCTGCCCTCGGTGGACCTGCCCTTCCTGCCGGAAGCGGGCGGCGTGGCCCTGGGGGTGACCTGCCTGATTCAGTTCGCCCTCAGCAGCTGGCTGGATGGGCCCTACGACCGCGGTCTGGGGCGCAACTACTACTGGCTGGTCTGGTACCCGATCGCCTTCTGGATGATCAACGTTCTGGCCACCATCGTGGCGTTCCCGAAGGTACTGGGGCGGCAGCGCGGTCACCGGGCCCGCTGGGTCAGTCCTGATCGGGGGATCCGCCCCGTTTGATGTTTTTCCCTAAACTCCTTCCTATAGGTGCTGTACCGTTATGAGCTCTCCGGTTTCCTCCTCGCTGATCATCGATGCCCGCCATCGCCTCAGCCGCCGCCGTCGCCTGATTGGCGAACTGGCCACGGCAGGCATGTGGGCCAGCTGGCTCTCCCTCTGGCGTCCGCTGGTCACCCGTCTGGGGCTGCCCGGCACCGGCCTGTGCAAGATCACCTTCGCCAACAAGCTGCTGCTGGTCGGCAGTCCCCTGATCTGCGGCGGCAGCTCCTGGCTGCTGATTGGCCTGGTGGCATTACTGCTGGGCGCCCTCGGCCGAGGGCAGCGCCCCCGCAGCGGCGGTGAGTTGTCAACGGTGGAGTCCAAGCTGACTGACTACGCGGCCCATTTCCAGCTGACCGAAACTCAGCTGTTCCGGGCACAGCACAGCCGCATCTGCACGGTCTATCACGATGACGACGGGCGGATTGTCGCCTTGGAGCCCGCGGCTGGGGCCAGAGCGGTGGAGGCAGCGATCGCCCCTCGGCCCCTGCCGGTCAAGGACTAGGGTCTGTTTGCAAAGCGAGAGAGTTCCTGGGCAAATACATACAGCGGCAGGAGCCATCCTCAAAGCTCGAGATCCCCCTCAATCCAGCCAAAACTTCACCCAGACACTAATTAACCAATGCAGTCTACGCAGACTATACGATAGGGTAATCACAGCCGTCCTGAGCACCCAGCATTTGGAACTTAGTCCCAAAACGCCAACTCCATATGTAGCTGAGGCATCAAGGAAATACCATGACAATAAGATTTATCTGGGTGCTTTGTGAAGTCGATATTCCAGCCGCCTAGCCCAGTAAGACAGTGGCCAACTCATCCCAAAGTATAGCAACGCTGTCACAAGCCCCAACTCCAGATATCGCAATGTAGAAGCAGCGTAAATTGTATAGGTTTTTGTCAATTCAACCATTGAGATGACCGAGACAAGAGATGAGTCCTTCAGCAAAGCGATAAAATCATTGGTAATTCCAGGGAGTGCAACGCGCACCGCCTGCGGCAAAATTACATGCCTCATCGTTAGCCACCGACTCATGCCGAGTGTTGAAGCGGCTTCCCACTGCCCCTTAGCCACAGAGTTAAATCCACCTCGATATATTTCTGCCTCATAGGCAGCATAGTTCATGCCGAGCCCAAGAATTGCCGCAACTACAGGCGAAAGAGAAACTCCGAGATTGGGGAGCCCATAATAAATTAAATATAACTGAACAAGAAGTGGAGTTCCTCTATAAAGCTCGATATAAGCCGTACACAAGAATGAAGTAGCCGGATGCCCATACAGTTTGCCAATAGAAATAACTAGCCCTAGAAAAATAGCCAGACTCATGGATGCAACTGACAACAAGATAGTCAGACCAGCACCTTTCAGCAGCGATGGAAGGAAGGACAGCAGGGAAGATTTTCTGCCCTCATTCACCGCAGCCGGTCCGGATGCAAACTCTGTACTCAGTTTTTCCTGCAGCGAGTTCCAAAGCCCCCATCGCTCATACATCTTCTGCAATTCACCCGAACTAAGTAGCTCGGAAATCACGGTATCCGTCTTTTGTTTCAATTCTTCATCATTTTTCCGGAAGGCGATTCCATACAAACCTTCACCGACAGGATCACCAACAAATCTGAGTCTGGGATTATGTTTTGCATAGTAGGTGGCAATAGGTAAATCTAGAAATACTGCATCTAGCCGCCCCAAAGCCAAATCTTCGTATGGCTCCACGACACCAGAATATACTCGAATATCTACCCCAGAAATCTTTTGCAACATCTGGTGTGCAACAGCCCCATTAAGAGTGCCAACACGCTTTCCAGGAAGATCCGAAATATTGCTGATTCTTATCTCTTCTTTGCGAACTACAAGCTGTTCACTATAGACATAGTAAGGTCGCGAGAATAGAACACCTTGACTTCTTTCCGGAGTAATCTCAATTCCATTCATCGTGATATCATAATCACCTCGAATGAGGCCCGGCACCAGGCTATCCCAGGTGTTTTGAACTGTTCTTAATTTAACCCCAAGTTTTTGAGAAATTGCTTGAGCAAGCTCAACCTCAAAGCCAATAAGCCGACTATTATTTTTTGGATCGGGGAAGGCATAGGGTGCGCCTCCCTCTGCATCAGCTCCCCACAGCAAGATGCCTCTCTCACGCACACGTGCCAATGAACCATCAGCAGCAACGGCAGATACGGCAAACAGAGCAACAAACAGCAGGGAAAGAAATTTTTTTTGGAGCCGAACCTGCATTATTAATGAACACGATGAGGTTAGAACACTAAAAAGCACATCAATCTCCCTGAGAGAAATTACCAGCACCACAGGAATCTTGCGAAACATACATACAATGAACACAGAAAGACATTGGCATACAATACCCAACTAACCTGAACAGCATCAGAGATAATGTCAAATTTTCGTGACATTAAGAAAAGAAAATCAAATCGTAGCTTCTGATACATTTTTTGGTTTGATTATGGCTTATTTTTTCTTGTTTGTTAGTTAAGTTATACAAGAAATTCGCATGAAAGAACCAGCACTTGGGATCCTTCTGGCGTTCAGCATTGCAGGCTCTGGCATGTTCATCCCGCTTGAAGGTAGGAGCCAAACTTTCCCTTCTCAATCCTGCCTCGTCAAAGACAGTCAAGGCAGGGTGATCGCTATCAGATGCAGTAGCAGCAACACTCCTCCTCCACCCAACTGTAATAAAATTTATGGTGGGAATCTTTGTCAGCGTAAAGCTTTGCCTTAAAGTTTTCGTATATAGCAACTGAGCCCTAACCTTTTAGGATGTAGCAAGAATTCTTGCTACATCCTAAAAGGTTAGGGCTATAAAATTTATAGCAGCAGAAAAAGAGACTGAGGACAAGGTAGAGATAGTGAGTCAGCACAACGCATTGATCAGAATACGTCGCAATGAAATTATCGCTTCGTTGATGATTCCGACATTACTATCTGGAAGTCTTGTAGGTTGTTTCAATAATGAACAATTGATTCAAGGAGTCAAAGAGTTTCCGCCCAATGATAAGCAGGCCAATCAACCTGTTAAAGCAATTTTCTATAAGACCGTCGAGGAATGCAAGCAGGATATCGCAGAGAAAAGAAGATCGTATAAAAAAGACCTGGACAACTATCGAGCAGGAGTGCTTAAGCAAAAGCCAACAATAATACTACTAAGACCTGAGGAATGTGAGGCGCAAATTGCTCTTGCAAAAATGGAGTACGAGAGCAATTCTCCTGTGTACAACACCTTGCAAGCTTGTCAAGCAGAAGGTGTTTTGTGCAGATCTTTTATTAATGAAAGCAACACAACCTTATATACACCGCGCTTTGGGGGGACGTTCATTTATCCATATAGTTCTACTCCCGATTTTGTCGACTTCTATTATCGTGATAGTAATTACAGGTTATATAGACCCAGTACAGTGTTTGAGGGCAGGAGTAATACCTTAGTAACACCTTACGGGCGAGTTTTACCCAACTATCAGCCAGGTAAATCAGTCACAGTACCACAGCATACACGATTCACAGCTCCTGCACGACCGGACTCAACTGCTGGAACCGGCATTATCAAGGGGCGCTCTGTTAACGGATTCGGCTCCACCTATAAAAGGACTGGAGCAGGAGGTATAGGTAAGTAATGAAAGCCATTCCATTTGAGAAACGAAAGAATTGGCAACTACATATACGTGAAAATGCTTATCAAGCGGATGTTCTAAGTGATGAAAGTCAAAAATATTGGGTAGAATCCTTAGAAAAACCATTTTACATTAAACTAACAAATCTAGAAGAAGAAAAGCTAGCTCATGCAACAGCAAAATTGGGAGAAATGTGCAAAGAATATTTAGATTGGTTCTTCACGGAAAACGAAGAAGGAGAAACAAATGAACGCCTGGCTAAACTAAAAATACCAGAGCAATATTGGAGACCAATTAAGAAATCATGGGAACGAACTTGCCCTGAAGATCTTTCTCTCTATATGAGATTTGATCTTGTCATGGATGAGTCCTATAGTTACCTTAAATTAATTGAAATTAATGCTGAGACACCATTACTTGGCTGTGAGCAAGTTTATCAATGGAATTGGCTGCAGGATATGCTCCTCAGCAAACATCATTCTATCCCTAGTGAATCTAGCCAATTCAATGAATTTTGGGACAAGGTATGCGAGCAATGGTCATATATTATAAGGACTTACAATACGCAAGGGAAAATAATTTATTTTTTGGTCGATGAAACGCTTAATGAAGACATTGAAATGGCTGCACAGTTAGTGCAGATGATACAAGATAAGGTTGCACCTAATCAATACTGTCAACTTGTTTATCTCCGAGACTTAAGGGATGAGAGGGGAAATCTTATTCAGAAAGGTTTAGGCATTGATGAAGAAGGTCACTTGGTCGATCATTTCGATCAAAGAATAGAATTTCTTTGGAAGATATATGATTGGAGTGATCTGCAAAATGATCTTGAAAACTTTGGAATGACAGAAGTATTTGTAAAGCAGCTAGGCTTAGATACTACTAGATTTATTGAGCCTTTGTGGAAACAGGTTTTAGCCAACAAAGGCTCACTTGTTTTTATGTGGAATTTATTCAAATGTCATCCCGATTATTCACCTTATCTTTTGGAGACTTATTTTGAAGATGACTTGGATTGTCTGGCCACTAGGTTACTACTTAGACCACACATCCGCAAGCCATTAATGGGTTTAGAGGGTGTAGCTACTAGTATTCATGATGGCCAAGAATCTCTTCTTGAGAAGAAAGATTCACTAGGTTATGGCCATGAAGGTTTTATCATACAGGAGTTTATCCCCTTACCTAGTGCATACGGATACTATTACGTACTAGGAAGTTGGCTTGTCGGTGGATTAGAAGATGGGGAACCGGCTGGAGTAATAATAAGAGGAGATCAAAGTTTGATCACTGGCAGATATTGCTTGATAATTCCACATATTGTTTCTGATAAATAATTTTAAACCATCCCACCAAATT
>CAWUMD010000006.1:0-22427 GCA_963923365.1 uncultured bacterium | reverse complement strand
CATAGGGGTGGGTGCCGAGGGCAGATGCCTTCACCTGCTCCAGCAGCTGACTGACCGGGCTGTTCTCGAGGCGCAGACGTCGCTCCTCGAGGATCACCGCCTTTTCCTCGGCAAACTCCCGCAGCACCGGCTGCAGGAACCGCTGGGACTCCAGCGCCATCCACAGCTCCAGCTTGTTGGCGGGCAGGCTGCAGTAGTAGATCGTGGCATCGGCGGTGGTCATGGCATTGAGGCCAACCGCCCCCGCCGTCTCAAGAATGCGACCGAACTCATTGGCTCGGATATAGCTGGCTGCCTCACTCTGGAGCTGGCCCAGCTGGCGGTCCAGGTCACTCACCCGGGCAGCGTCTCCGGCCCGCTGGGCCGCCTGGCGATCGCTGGCCAGAGTATCCATGCGCGCAAGCAGCAGCGATTCCCGGGTCCAGTCACGGGTACCAATTTCCCGGGTGCCCTTGAAGGCGAGGTGCTCGAGGAAATGGGCAATGCCCGTCTGGCCATCGGCTTCATCCACCCCGCCGACCCGGGCATAGGTGACCACCGAAACCACCGGAGCCTGGTGCCGCTCCATCACCACCAGGGTGAGGCCATTGCTCAGCCGGAAGCGCCGGATCGACTGGCGGGCCTGGTCCAGATAGGGCTGGATAGTCGTCGCAGCCGTGGTCGCAGGGGGAGCTGCCGAGCCTGCCGGAACGGCGATCGCCCCTTCCAGGGGCACCACCCAGAGGCTGAGCAGCAACAGCAGGGACGAGACCAGACGAGGGGAAAGCGATCGCGGCACAGCGGGCCCGGAAATTCTTCAGCCCATCCTAAGCCCCACCCCCACAGGGTTGCGGGATCCGGGTCCCGGACCGATTCTGGTAGTGCCGTTGCCCCGAGCCGACCGTGCAGGACTTCCGCCGTTGGACCCGCCGTCTGTTTGCCGCCCTGCTGCTGGGGGGACAGGTGCTGCTGCACCTGCTGCGGGGCCGCCTGGAGCGTCGCAACACCCTCGACCAGATGGCCGTGGTCGGCCCGTCCTCCGCCCTGATCACCATCCTCACCGCCGTTTCGGTGGGCGCCGTGTTCACCATCCAGGTGGCCCGGGAGTTCACCAACTTCGGCGCCGGGAATCTCGTCGGCGGGCTGCTCTCCCTCACCCTGTTCCGCGAGCTGGCACCGGTGCTCACCGGCGTGGTGATTGCCGGGCGCATCGGCTCGGCCTTCACTGCCGAGATCGGCACCATGCAGGTGACCGAACAGATCGACGCTCTCTACATCCTGCGCACCGATCCGGTGGACTACCTGGTGGTGCCCCGCACCCTCGCCTGCCTGCTGATGGTGCCGATTCTGACGCTGCTCTTCGGCATGATCGGGCTCTTGAGTGGTGCCCTGGTGGCCCAGGGCGCCTATGGCATTCCCCTGAGTGGCTTCTACGATTCGGTCCGCAATTTCACCGAACCCTGGGACGTGGTGAGCAGCCAGATCAAGGGGCTGGTGTTTGCCTGGCTGGTCGCATCGGTCGGCTGCAGCTGGGGCCTGACCACCAGCGGCGGCGCCCGTGGGGTCGGGGAATCGACCACCGGCGCGGTGGTCACCTCGCTGCTGCTGATCTTCGTCAGCGACTTCCTCCTCTCGAAGCTGATGTTCAGCGGCATCGGTAATGCCGCCGGACGCGGCTTCTAGACCCGCACCTTGACCGGCTCGATCCCCCAGATCCAGCGGCTGTATTCGGCGACCGTCCGGTCCGAGGAGAAGCGACCGATGCGGGCGGTGTTGAGGATCGACTTGCGCCACCAGTGGTCGGCATCCTGGTAAGCCTGGGCGACCTGTTTCTGGCAATCGACGTAGCTCTGGTAATCCGCCAGCAGGAAGTAGCGATCCTGGGAGAGCAGATCATCGACGATCGGCCGGAACAGATCCGGCTCGCCGGGGCTGAAGTGGCCGTTGGAAATCCGCTCAAGCACCTCCCGCAGTTCGGAGTTGCCGCTGTAGTAGTCCCAGGGCTTGTAGCCGCGGGCCCGCAGATTGGTGATCTCATCGGCCTTGAGCCCGAACAGGAAGAAGTTGTCGGCTCCCACCGCTTCACGGATTTCGATGTTGGCCCCGTCAAAGGTGCCGATGGTGAGGGCACCGTTCATCGAAAACTTCATGTTGCCGGTACCGGAGGCCTCGGTACCAGCAGTGGAGATCTGCTCGGACAGATCGGCCCCGGGGTAGATCACCTGCCCCAGGGAAACGTTGAAGTTGGGGATGAACACCACCCGCAGCCGCCCGTGAATATCGGGGTCACGGTTCACGGTGTCGGCCACGCTGTTGATCAGCTTGATGATCAGCTTCGCCTGGTGGTAGCCCGGGGCGGCCTTACCCGCGAACAGGAAGGTACGGGGCTGCAGCTGCAGCCCGGGGTTGTGCTTGAGCCAGTTGTAGAGGGTGATGATGTGCAGCACCCCGAGCAGCTGACGCTTGTACTCGTGGATGCGTTTGACCTGGACATCAAACAGGGAGTCCGGAGAGACCTCGATGCCGGTGAGTCGGTAGACCGTGCGGGCCAGTTCGCGCTTGTTCGCCCGCTTCACCACCGCCCACTGACGGCGGAACTCGGCATCTTCGGCCCAGTCCTCCAGACGTCGCAACTGGTCGAGATCGCGCACCCAGCCGTCGCCGATGCGATCGCTGATCAGCCCGGCCAGCCGCGGGTTGCACTGCATCAGCCAGCGCCGGGGTGTTACCCCATTAGTGATGTTGACGAACTTCTCCGGCCAGAGATCACTGAAGTCATGCAGGGTCTCCTGGCGCAGCAGTTGGGTGTGCAGTTCCGCCACCCCGTTGACGGCGTGGCTGCCGACGCAGGCCAGATGGGCCATCCGCACCTGGGGCTCAGCTCCCTCTTCGATGATCGACAGCCGGGCCACCCGATCCTCGTCGCCCGGGAACCAGGCCCGGACGTCCGCCAGGAAACGGCGGTTGATCTCGTAGATGATTTCCAGCAGCCGTGGCAGGGTGCGGGCGAACATCGCCACCGGCCAGCGTTCCAGCGCTTCCGGCAGCAGGGTGTGGTTGGTGTAGGCAAAGGTCTTCTGCACCAGTTCCCAGGCCTGGGGCCAGGGCAGGTGGTGTTCGTCTACCAGCAGGCGCATCATCTCGGCGATCGCCACGCTCGGATGGGTGTCGTTGAGCTGCACCGCAAAAGCATCCGGCAGGTCCGCCAGCGGCCGCCCCTGGCGCTCCAACCGCCGCAGAATGTCCTGGAGGGAGGCGGAGACGAAGAAATACTGCTGCTCCAGGCGCAGCACCTTACCCTGGGGTGTGACGTCGCTGGGGTAGAGCACCTTGGAGATCGTCTCCGAGGCCATCTTGTCGGCCACGGCATCGTCGTAGTTGCCCCGGTTGAAGGCCTCGAGATCCAGCTCGGTGGTCGCTTCCGCCTTCCAAAGCCGCAGGGTGGCCACCGAATCGGTGTCATAGCCAGGCACCGGGGTGTCGTAGGGTACCGCCCGCACCACCCGGCCCGGAATCCAGGAGACGCAGTAGTGACCGCGGGCGTCGTGGTAGCACTCGGTGTGGCCGCCCAGCTTCACCTCTACCGATTCCTCGCGGCGCATCACTTCCCAGGGGTTACTGAAGTGCAGCCAGCTATCGGGGATTTCCACCTGCCAGCCGCTGTTCAGGCCCTGGCTGAAGATGCCGAACTCATAGCGGATGCCGTAGCCGATGGCGGGCAGATCGAGGGTGGCCAGGGAGTCGAGGAAGCAGGCCGCCAGGCGACCGAGACCGCCATTGCCCAGACCGGGCTCCTCCTCCTGCTCAAGCAGCAGATCCAGGTCGAGACCGACCTCAGCCACCACCTGCCGGACCCGCTCGTGGAGGTCGAGGTTGATCAGGCTGTTGCCCAGGTGCCGCCCCATCAGGAACTCGGCGGACAGATAGCAGATCTGTTTGGCCCGCTGCTGGCGGTAGGACTCCTGGCTGGCCAGCCAGCGCTGCAGCAGACGGTCCCGGACGGTATAGGCAATCGCCTGGTAGTGGTCCCGCAGGCTGGCCTCGCGCAGAGGCCGCCCCTGGCTGTAGTAAAGGTGGTTTTCGTAGGCCCGGCGCAGGGTTTCGGGGCTGACAGCGGTGCGCTCGTCTTCACACACGAATGCAGAGACGGGAACGTTGCCGTTGAGCGGCGAAGCCAGGGGGGAGGATTCGTGAGCCGATGGGTCCATAGTTTCGGCGGACCGTCCAGACGGGCCGGGTCAGATGACACAGCCTTAATCTAGTGCCGGTTATCCGCCGAGACCATGAAATCCCCATAAAGCCCGGATCGGCGCCGGGAGCGGCTTAGAGGCCCTTGACGGCCATGGTGCGGATCAGATCGAGCATGCGGTTGGAGTAACCCCACTCGTTGTCGTACCAGGAGACGACCTTGAAGAAGCGGTCGTTGAGGGCGATCCCCGCCGCGGCATCAAAGATGCTGCTGTGGCTGTCCCCCAGGAAGTCGGTGGAGGCCACCGGATCCTCGGTGTAGCCGAGAATGCCCTTGAGGGGACCTTCAGCCGCCGCCTTCACCGCTGCACAGATCGCCTCGTAGCTGGTGGCCTGCTCGGTGCGGAAGGTGAGGTCGACCACGGACACATCGGCGGTCGGCACCCGGAAGGCCATGCCGGTGAGCCGACCCTGCAACTGGGGCAGCACCAGGGTGACCGCCTTGGCGGCACCGGTGCTAGCCGGAATGATGTTCTGCAGGGCGCTGCGGCCACCGCGCAGATCCTTGCGGCTGGGGCCATCCAGGGTGGGCTGGGTGGCGGTGGCACTGTGGACCGTGCTCATCAGCCCTTCCGCGAGGCCGAAGTTCTCGTGGATCACCTTGGCCAGCGGAGCCAGACAGTTGGTGGTACAGCTGGCGTTGGAGACGATGCGGTGCAGCGCCGGGTCGTACTGGTCGGCATTGACGCCGCAGACGAAGGTGGGCACCTTGGCCGGGTCCTTCTCGCTGGTGGGCGCGGAGATCACCACTCGCTTCGCCCCGGCGGTCAGGTGTTTGGATGCCCCTTCCTCGCTGATGAACAGACCGGTGGACTCGACCACGACGTCGATGCCCAGCTCACCCCAGGGCAGTTCCTCAGGGTTGCGGACGGACACGCATTTGATGAACTGGCCGTTGACGACGATACCGTCCTCGCGCACCTCGACCTCACCGGCGAAACGGCCGTGGGTGGAGTCATAGCGCAGCAGGTAGGCCAGGTTCGGCGGGGGCACCAGATCATTGATGGCCACGAACTGGATGTTGGGGTCGTTGATACCGGCGCGGAACACCAGCCGGCCGATGCGACCGAAGCCATTGATGGCGACTTTGACGGGAGCCATGTCGGGATAAAAGATTGCACTGCTGACCAACCATTGTCGCAGTGAGGCTGCCTTCCCTCGGTACAGGGACAGTAAATGCCATCACAGCAGCGGTCCGGGGCGGCTGTGATTCAATGGGCGAAGTTTTGCAACGGCACCTCCGATGAGAAAGGTTGCGCTGCTGCTGGCCCTGCTGATGGCCAGCTCCCTGGGCGCCTGCAGCATCCGCAAACCGATCGCCCGGGGCGAAGGCCAGCAGGCCAGTCGCCTGACCAAGGTCCTGGCCCGGGGCCGACTGATCTGCGGCGTCGAGGGCCGCATCCCCGGCTTCAGCTACATCGGCAGCGACGGCAACTACAGCGGTCTGGACGTGGACACATGTAAGGCCGTGGCCGCCGCCCTGTTCAACGATCCCGGCGCGGTGGACTACCGCCCCCTCGATTCCAGTGAGCGCTTCACCGCTCTGGCCAGTGGCGAGGTGGACCTGCTGGCGCGCAACACCACCTGGACCCTGAGCCGCGACGCCGCCGGGGGCAACGGTCTGGAATTCGCCCCCACCACCTTCTACGACGGCCAGGGGATGCTGGTCACCCGCCGCAGCGGCGTTCGCCGCCTCCAGGATCTGCAGGGCAAGTCAATCTGCGTCGAGACCGGCACCACCACGGAGCTGAATCTGGCAGACCGCATGGCCCAGCTGGGGGTGACCTACCAGGAGGTGAAGTTCCCCAACTCCGACGCCACCTACGCCGCCTACGAGCAGGGCCGCTGCGAAGGAGTCAGTTCCGACCGCTCCCAGCTGGCGGCCCGCCGCAGCAAGATGGCCAAGCCCGAGGACAACATCCTGCTGACGGAGGTCCTATCCAAGGAGCCCCTGGGACCGGTGACGGTGAATAACGACTCCCGCTGGTTCGATGCGGTCAAGTGGATCACCTTCGCCCTCTTCCAGGCAGAGGAGTTCGGGATCACCCAGGCCAACCTGGCCCAGCAACGCCGGTCGGCAGCCCCGGATATCCGTCGCTTCCTGGGCGTAGAGGGGGAACTGGGCAAACAGCTGGGGATCGCGCCCGACTTCGCAGCCCGGGCGATCGCCGCCGTCGGCAACTACGGCGAGATCTTCGAGCGCAACGTCGGCAAGGACTCCCCCCTGAAACTGGATCGCGGTCTCAACCGCCTCTACCGGGATGGTGGGCTGATCTACTCACCTCCCTTCCGCTGATCGTTACTCTCCTTATCGGTTCAGACCATGGCCCCACCCCGCCGGGAACCGCCCTTCTGGCGCGATGACCGCTTCTGGAAAGCCGCCCTGCAGGTGGCGGCGATCGTCGTCTTCGTCTACACGGTGGTCGTCCTCGGCGACAACCTGCTCTACAACCTCGAGCTCAAGGGCATCGGCATCGACTTCAGCTGGCTGAACGAGGCCGCCAGCTTCAACCTGGGCGAGTCGCCGATCCCCTTCAGCCGAGACGATAGCTATCTCAAGGCCCTGGGCATCGGTCTGCTCAACAGCCTCAGGGTGATCGGACTGGGGCTGCTGCTCACCACCCTGCTGGGTCTCGCCGCCGGGGCCGCCAGCTTCTCGAGCAACTGGCTGCTGCGCCGCCTCAGCCTGATCTACGTCGAGATCGTGCGCAACACGCCGCTACTGCTGCAGCTGATGTTCTGGTACTTCCCGATCCTGCTCGGGGGCCTGCCGGAGGCGAAGGCACCGCTGCTGCTCCTGGGCGGCTGGGTCAGCCTCAGCCAGGAGGGGCTGGTATTCGGAGGGCTGCGGCTGACCCTGGAGTTCACCGCTCTGCTGGTGGGGCTGGTGGTCTACCACGGCGCCTTCATCGCCGAAATCGTCCGCGGTGGTATCCAGTCGGTGCCCCGGGGGCAGTGGGAGGCCGCCGCCGCTCTCGGTCTGCACCGGGGCCGCACCCTGCGCCGCATCATCATTCCCCAGGCTCTGCAGGTGATCCTCCCCTCACTCAACAGCCAGTACGTCAGCTTTGCCAAGAACTCCAGTCTGGCGATCGCCGTCGGCTACCCCGACCTCTACGCCACCGCCCAGACCAGCCTCAATCAGACCGGTCGGGCCGTGGAGGTGTTTGTGCTGCTGATGCTGGTCTACCTGGGGCTGAACCTGATCATCTCCGGTGCCATGAACCAGCTGAACCGGCTCGTGCAGGTGAAGGAGCGCTAGATGCAGCCACCGATCATCGCCCGTCCCACCCCCGTCGAGTGGCTACGTCGCAATCTGTTCGGCAACCCGGTCGACAGCACCATCACCGTCATCCTTGCTCTGCTGCTGGGCAGCCTCGCCTGGCGCCTCGGCCACTGGGCGATCGCCGAAGCCGACTGGGCTGTACTGCGGCGCAGTTGGAGCATCCTCTTCGTCGGCCGCTACCCCACAGCCGAGCAGTGGCGCCTCTGGCTGCTGCTGTTCCTGCTCTGCGGAACCGGCGGCTTCAGCGCCGGGGTGCTGAGCGCCAGCAACAGCCGGCCGCGCCCGCTGCTCTGGGCCGGGCTGGGACTGGTGACGGCCCTCGTCCCCCTGCCACTGGGCGAACGGCTGCGCCTGCTGCTGGCCCTGGGTCTGGTGCCCAGCCTGATCACCCTGGCCTCCCGCTGGCGATCGCTGCGGCTGACTGCCCTGCTGCCGGGCCTCTGGGCAGGTCTGTTCCTGATCGGACTCTGGCTGATCCAGGGAGGCTTCGGCCTGGTGCCGGTGGCCAGCGGCGACTGGGGCGGGCTGCTGCTCACCCTGCTCACCGCCCTGGTCAGCCTGATCTGCGCCTTCCCCCTCGGGGTGCTGCTGGCCCTGGGTCGCCAGAGCGAACTGCCCACCATCCGCCGCTTCTGCATCGGCTACATCGAACTGTTCCGGGGCGTGCCGCTGATCACCATTCTCTTCTTCGGACAGGTGATGGTACCGCTGTTCTTCGACGAGTCCCTGCGCATGGACCGGGTGCTGCGGGCGATCGTCGGGCTGACCCTGTTCGCCGCCGCCTACCTGGCCGAGAACGTGCGCGGTGGTCTGCAAGCCATTCCCCGGGGTCAGGTGGAAGCGGCCCGCTCTCTCGGGCTCAGCCCCTGGCAGACGACCCTGCGCATCGTCCTGCCCCAGGCCCTGAAGGTGTCGATCCCCGCCGTGGTCGGCCAGTTCATCAGCCTCTTCCAGGACACCACGCTGCTGTCGATTGTCGGCCTGCTGGAGCTGCTGGGCATCGGCCGAGCGGTGCTCTCCAACCCGGACAACCTGGGCCGCTACGGCGAAATCTATCTGTTCATCGGCCTGCTCTACTGGATCTGCTGCTGGGCGATGTCCTGGTGCAGCCGCCGTCTGGAGCAGTCCCTGCACACCGACCACCGCTAGGAGATCCCCATGGCTGCCAGTCAACCGATGATCGTCGCCGACCGGGTGAACAAGTGGTACGGCAATCAGTTCCACGTGCTGCGGGATGTCAGCCTCACCGTCGAGCGGGGCGAGGTGGTGGTGGTGATGGGCCCCTCGGGCTCCGGCAAGTCCACTTTCATCCGCACCTTCAACGCCCTCGAACCCTATCAGGGCGGCAGCATCACCGTGGATGGGATGGCCCTCAGCCACGATGTGCGCAACATCGACGCCATCCGCCGCGAGGTGGGCATGGTGTTCCAGCAGTTCAATCTGTTTCCCCACCTGACGGTGCTCGAAAACGTCACCCTGGCGCCGGTACTGGTGCGCAAGGTGTCGCGCCCGGAGGCCGAGACCCGAGCCCGGGCCCTGCTGGAGCGGGTAGGTATCCACGAGCAGGCGGACAAGTATCCCAACCAGCTCAGCGGCGGCCAGCAGCAGCGGGTGGCGATCGCCCGCTCCCTGGCAATGCAGCCGCGGGTGATGCTGTTCGACGAACCCACCTCAGCCCTCGACCCGGAAATGGTGCGCGAAGTGCTGGCGGTGATGCGCGAACTGGCCCGGGATGGGATGACCATGGTGGTAGTCACCCACGAGGTCGGCTTTGCCCGCGAAGTGGCAGACCGGGTGGTGCTGATGGCCGACGGTCAGATCGTCGAGATCGCCCCGCCGGAGCAGTTCTTCACCCAGCCCCAGCACGAGCGCAGCCGCCAGTTCCTCGCCCAGATTCTTTAGGGCGCCTCAGCCGCCCTGGCCCAGCAGGCGCTTCAGGGGCTTGAAGACCACATCCGCCTCGAAGTCCCGGGCCTTGAGCATCCGCTCCCAGTAGGTCTCCGGCAGCAGGAAACGCTTGACCAGCCACATGCTGTAGCGCTCCCGGGTCGGGTCGATCGGGAAAGACGACTTGGCCCGGTTGCTGTAATCGAACTCCGCCATCATCACCTTGTCGTAGCCGGTAATCAGCGGGCAGCAGGTGTAGCCGTCGTAGGTGGCCGTCAGCGGTTGGCCCCGCAGCGCCAGCAGTGCGTTCTCGGCCACCACCGGGGCCTGCTTGCGCACCGCCGCCGCCGTGCGGGAGGTGGGAATGGAGCTGGCATCACCCAGGGCGAAGATGTTGTCGTAACGGACGTGGCGCAGGCTGGCCGGATCGACCTCGACCCAGCCGTAGCCCGATTTCTGCTCCGCCAGGGGCGATCGCTTGATGAAGTCCGGGGCACTCATCGGCGGCGTCACGTGCAGCATGTCGTAGGCGATCGCCGTGCGCTGCGGACCCGCCTCCGTCTGCACCTCGAAAATCGCCTGTTTCCGCTCCGCATCCACCGCCACGAGGTTATGGCCGTAACGCGGCTCGATTCCCCGCCGCTCGACAATCTTCTCCAACTCGGCGTTGTAATCCGGCACCGCGAACATCTTGGCCCCGGCGGTGCAGTAGAGGACACGGCTATTGATGCCGACACCGCTCTTGCGCTTGAAGACGTCATCCGCCAGATACATGATCTTCTGGGGCGCGCCGCCGCACTTGATCGGCGCCGCCGGGAAGGTGAAGATTGCTGTCCCGCCCCGGAAGCCGTCAATCACCTCCCAGGTATAGGGCGCCGTCTCCTTGGCGTAGTTGCTGGTCACGCCGTCGTGCCCCAGCGCCTCCTTCAGGCCCTCGATTTTGTCCCAGTCGATCTGCATCCCCGGGCAGACCACCAGCACACCGTATTCCAGCCGCCGCCCCGACGCCGTCTCGACGATCCGCTCCTCGGGCAGGAAGCGTTCCGCCGCATCCTGAATCCAGGTCACCCCGGCGGGAATGCAGTCCTTCTCATCCCGACGCAGGCGCTCCATCCGGAAGACGCCACCGCCCACCAGAGTCCAGCCCGGCTGATACCAATGCTCAGCAGAGGGCTCCAGAATCGCCACGTCCACATCCCGACGCAGGCGCTTGAGCCAGGCCGCCACACTGATGCCACCGGCCCCTCCTCCCACGATCAGGACCTGATGACGCTGGGACTGCTGCACAACCGGGGCGCTCATGGGATAACTCGCAGATACTGACTTTTCTCTGTCACAGGAATTAAATTGCCCCACCCTCAGGCCAGAGCAATACATTCTTGAATAGTTATCTTTTCATGGACTGGCCGTCAGTGGCCCAAACGGCGGCGTAGCCGTTGCCAGCGCTGCTGCCAGCGCAACCGTCGCGGCTGGGGTTGAGCCAGTGGCAAGGCCCCACTGCCCCAGCGGTCCCAGTCCCGGTTCACCTCGGCCAGCACCCGCGTCAGCTGCTCCCGAATCACCGCCGGACGGTAGCGGGCCACCAGCGCCCGGTTGTCGAAGCCGGGTAGTTCACCCGCCAGCACCGCCCGGATGCGCTCCACATCCGCCTCCAGACTGCCAGCGCCCAGCTGATAGGCCGTTTCGCCAGGGACCAGATAGTCGGCCAGGGCGTGGTTGAGGCTGCTGAAGACGGTACAGCCGCAGGCGATCGCCTCCAGGGGGGGCAGGCCGAAGCCCTCGGTTACCCCCCGGCCCAGCCAGTAGTCGGCCGAGTCGTAGGTGTAGATGCGGGCCCGGTTGAACAGTTCCGTCAGATCGTCCACCCAGCCGCTCTGGACTTCCACCCGCACCCCCACCTCGCGCAGGGCTGGAACCAACCGCTGCAGCAGGTAGTCGCTGGACTTGCGGGCTTGCACCAGCACGTCGATATCCCGAGTCAGGCCCCGGTCCTGCCAGCGCTCCTCGATCGGGTTGGGGACACAGTACAGGGGCGATCGCGCGGCCAGGGCACCCCAGTGGGCCAGGGTGTGGTGGCTGACAGCGATCACGGGCACCCCCGCAGGCAGCCGGAAGCCGTAGCCGCTGCTATGGGCGTGATAGACCACCGGTCGCCCTCGCAGCCGCCGGAGCAGCTTCGGCACATCGAAGCCCCAGCTCACCACCCAGAGGTAGGCGTCATCGGGTGGAGCCTGCAGCAGGTCGTCGAGAAACGGATGATCCGGCTGGCGCTCCCGGTAGGTGACGACTTCCACCGGCACGGTCGCTGACGCCAGTTCCGCAAATTCAAGTTCTGCCAGCAGGCCGCCCCCCCGGAAGCGGGCACCGGTCCCCGGCACCAGCACCCGCAGCGGGCGCAGTCGGGAAGCGGAGACGGTGGCAGCAGTCATGACAGGGGCCCGGGCGATCGCCCCCTATTGTCCCCCAGGCGCCGCCGTCACCGGCTTGCCACAGGCCGCGGACACCGCGTCAGCCTCAGCCTTGAACTGCAACGTGTAGACGTAGAGCTGGGTGCGGGGTTTGAGCGGGTAGAGCTTGCGCTGCAGCGTTTCCGCTGCCCGCTGGTTGAGGATCGGGTAGCCCGAGCTGACCAGCACCTGGGGGGCGTCAGCAGCCTTGCCAGCAGGCGACACAACCACCCCCAGCACCATCGGCTTCACCTGATCGAAGCAGGCATCCGTGGGCAGGGGCAGCTCCAGGGGTTTCTCCACGGTGCGGAACTCCAGGGCCGGGTAGCGCTTCTGAGCCTCGGCCACCACCGTGGCCAGCTGATCGTAGGCCTTGGTGGCATCCGTACCGGTGGCATCGTAGGCATAGAGCTTCGGATCCGTCGGGGCCTGGGTGGCCGCAGAGACTGTCCCGGCCGACGCGGCGGGGGTGGCAGGGACTGTCCTGGTGGCCTCACCCGGCGCTGCCGTCGCCGGTGTGCGGCTCACGACCGCAGGTGGTGTCTCCACCGGAGCCGGGGGCAGGTCCAGGCCCGGCAGCGACACCGGGGGCAGGGTGAGCAGATTCGGCAGACTAGCGGGCGGCAGCAGGGTAGGCGGCGGCAGCAGACTGCCCGCCGGGGGCAGCGACCCGGGAGCTACCGGGCCGACACTACTCGGGGTCGCAGGCAGCCGGGCGATCTCCGCCGGAGTCAGACTGACAACCCCGACCGGGTCGCGGCGCACATCCTCGATGATCGTCGGGCCTTTCAGCACGGGCCAGAGCGTGAACAGCAGACCATGCACCCCCAGGGAGGCCAGCAGCGCGATCGCCGGGGGCTGGCGCAGCCAGTTGGGGAGGTCGGGCGATCGCCGCAGCGAGGAGGGCGGAAGCGTGGTCATAGGGCAGCGGTTTCCTGGGACCCAGGGGGATGGACCTCGACAAGGAGCATTGTGAAGTAGGAGAGACCCTCGAGGGGTGCCGTAGCCAACGAACCCAGCAGCCGCTCCTCCGGCCAGCCGACCCGCTCCACCAGCCAGCTGCGCTCCAGCAGCCCATGGTCCGCCAGGATGGGGCGGATGCGGGGCAGCACCGAGGCCACTTTCATCAGCACCACCACATCGGCCCAGGCCAGCGCCGCCATCAGTTCCTCGGGCGCGTAGAGGGCAGGCAGCACCGCCAGCCGCTGGTTCTGGCGGGTGAGGGGCTGCCCCAGTCGCGCCGCCGCCGCCAGGGGCGAACAGACACCGGGGATGGCCTCCACGGTCAGGTCCGGGGCGGCGTCCCGCAGCTTAGCCGCCAGGTAGGCATAGGTGCTGTAGAAGCCGATATCCCCCTCGGAGACAAAGGCCACATCCCGCCCCGCCCGCAGGTGGGGCAGCACGGTCTCGGCGGCCACCGTCCAGGCCCGGTCCAACTGATCGGGTTCGAGCACGTAGGGAAACTGCAGCGACAGCCGTTCCTGGTGGGGCTGCAGCCAGTCGGCGACAATCCGCTCGGCAACACCGGGACGACCATTCAGTCCCGCCGGATAGGCGACCACATCCGCCTGCTGGAGGCGTTTCAGGCCCTTGAGGGTAATCAGTTCCGGATCACCGGGGCCAACCCCGATACCGGTGAGGCGCCCGCTCACGAACGGACTTCCAGAATGCCGAACACCGAAGTGTAGCCGTGCAGGAAGGTGCCGTCGCCGATCGGACCGATCTCGCCGTTGCAGAAGAAGCCGCTCAGGGGCGTCTGGGGCAGATAGTGCTGGAACAGACCGCTGTCGAAGTCGGGCTGGCCGTAGAGCCCCTGGCCCCGGCCGAGGCAGGCGAACATCAGAGCGGCCTGGGCGGTACCCGGACCCCACTGCTGGCGATCGCGCTGCAGCAGGTGCTCCAGGTCATCCGCCGAAGTGCGGGCATCCCGCAGGTGGAAGCGGATGCGCTGACCCACCCGCAGGCGATCGCCCACCGCCATCGCTCCCGTGCGCGGGTCAACCCCCAGCAGATTGCGAATCAGATAGTCTCCAGCCTCGAGATTGAGCTGGAAGGCACTGCGGGCTACCCCCAGAAACAGCGAGTGCTGGGCCAGTTCCCGTTCCGGCTCGGAGAGGGTCGCCAGGGTCTGGCGCAGGGCATCCACCAGCGGTACATCCTTCCCGTCCTCGGTGCGGACCCGCCGGATGATGTTGCGCTCCACCTCCAGCACCTCCAGATCGGTCCCGATCGGGCGGCAGCCCTGGGCAACGATCGCCCGCAGACCGACGGAGCCCGAGAGGGCCACTCCGATACAGCCGTTGAGGGTGCGCTCGTTCAGGAACAGCACCGGGCGGTTACCCAGGCCCTCGCCACTGGCCAGCCCCCCCACCTTGACGGCCTGGGGATAGGCAAAATCCAGCCCCTGGAGGATGTCCGTCAGGGGAGAGTTGAAGGGATCCGCCAGCAGCACGAAGTCCGGCTGGTCAGCCGGGTTCACCCCGAGGCGATCGCTCCAGGCCTGGGGCGGACTGTCGAGGTCCGGCACGTCGTCACTGAGCAGGTGGAACGGCTGAATGCGGGCCCCCGGCAGGGATCCCACCAGCACCGACAGGGCCGGGGTCTCCTCGACCTCCCGGGTGCGACCGTCCCGACTACCGACGATGCCGCCCCCGGCGCAGCCGATCCAGCAGCGGGCGGGGAGCACCTCCTGCAGTAGCGGCATCAACCGCGGGTAATCGCTGGCGAAACTGCTGGAGAGAAAGATAAAACCCAGATCCAGCGGGGTGGACAGAGCGGCGGTCACCTGCTCCGCCACCTCGGCCAGCGCCGACTCCAGTGCCGGGCGGGTTGAAAGGGCACTAATCCACTGCATGCCGAAACCGGAAAGAACGGTTGATCGGATGATCCCGATCATTTCTGCGCAACATGAACCAATCTAGACTCCCTTGGCTACCCTGTGGTTGACCTGAAACAGGTCAGCCTCGATTCCCGATGAGGAGCAACCACGATGGCCGATATCCGCGACGCACTGCGGCAGCCGGGCACCGACAGTGGCGGCAGTCAGACCACCCCGGACGACTTGAAGCATGGCCCGGCCATTGCCGTCGAGCATCCTGAGGACCAACCCCCGGTGGATTCACCCCGGGCCAAGTTCCAGCGCTACTGCGACGACAATCCCGACGCCGACGAGTGCCGCCTCTACGACGACTAGGCCCATGCGGCGATCGCCCAGGCCGGATTGTGTGCCTGGGCGGCCGTCCCGGGGGATAATGGCGCCGACCTTCCCGTGAAGCCCGTCGCCGATGGCCCCCTCCCTGCTACAGCAACTGGTCTGGATGGACTACCGCCTGGCGGTGCTGTTCACCGTCTCCATTCCCCTGGTGCTGCTGATCTGGGCCACCGTGCAACGAAACGAAGCAATCCAGCGGCAGATGCTGATCTACTGGAAAGTTTCCAGCCTGCTGGCGATCAGCGTACTGCTGCTGATCGCAGCCATGCCCCTCGGCTTCCTGACCGGTTTCCTGGCCCGCATTCTGATTCCCATCAGCCTCTGGTTCTGGCTGGATCTGAACGACGAAATCGACGATTTGCCCCGCTTCCGCCCCCTGCGCCTCGCCTTCACCAGCTGGCGCTGGGCCACCACCGTCTACTGCGGCCTGGGCACGCTGCTGACCCTGCCTGTCCTGCGCTGCGGCTTCCTCAATCATCTGGGCCTGCTGCAGGACAAGCAGTGCCTGAGCTGGCTGAATCCCCCCTTCGGCTTCCGGGACCTGCTGCTGAGCAGTTACAAACCCGGCTTCGTCGGGTTCTTCGGCGTCCTTGGTCTGGTGGTCTACGGCCTCTACCTGCTCAACTTCCTGCTGGCCCGCCTGCCCCGCCAGGGCCGCATTGCCCTGGGATAGAGCCTCATGCTGCCGATTCAACGCCTGGAACGCTACAGCCAGACCCACCCCGGCGAAGTGCTGCGGATCGAAGCCCTCGTGGATGGCGAGGCGGATCAGCTGATGATCTTCCGGGGCTTCTCCAGTTCCCTCAGCCGACCGACCGACCCGGACCCGGATGTTCCTCTGCTGGGCACGGGCGATCGCATCCTGCGGATCGAGCGTTTCAGGGCCCCCTTTCAACCGACAGCGCCCCACCCCCTGGCCCCAGCCTGCGACTGGGCAGAGATGGAGCGCTATCTGGACAGCCTTGGGCTCTGACGGTCAGAGCCCGGCGACAGCAGCGACATCGACTCAGAAACTGCGAATCAGGCCGCGGGAGAGGTTCTCGAAACTCATCTTCTGGCGCATCACATCGATGAACAGCGCCTCCAGTTCCTCCCGGGGCAGGTCACCCAGGCAGCGGCGGAACTTCTGGATATCGAACTCCTGTTCGAGGCTGAGGCTGAAATCCGGCAGACGAGGGGGCATTGCGCACCTCCGATGACTGGAATTGCGAACAAATGTAACCAGGGGTTGACTTCCGCGCAAGACTTGAATCCACCTTTCTTATCTGCGTTGCGATTCTTCACGAAACCTCCGGCCCCCCAGCAGCTACTGCTACAGAAGTGGCACCCCACGCAGGGTTTCTGAGAGCGAACCGCTCCCGAAAGCGCCACAGGCCATCCCCCTCTCATCCCCCGGAGTGCCGAGAATAAAGCTGAATTCTCCCGTCGCAGCGTAAAAGCCATGGGTCCAATCCTGCGTTCCTTCGGTGGGATGGTCAGCGGACTGCTGCTCCCCGCTCTGATCGGCCTGAACCAGCCGGTGCTGGCTCAGCCCCAGGTCATCGATCAGTCGGCCAATCTGGAGCTTCAGGGCCAGAGCGGCGGCGACCAGGCCAGTGACTGCGGCGTCATCCCGAGCCGTCCCAGCCAGGTGCTGCGGATCAGCGAAGGTTTCGTGGAGCGTTCTGGCTTCCTGCGGATGGTGGTGTCGGCAGCCGGTCAGCCGACCCTGCTGATTGACGGCCCCACCGGTCGCCTCTGTGCCATGGCCAGTAGCGATCGCCCCGCCCAGCACGCCGGGGTCTGGATAGCAGGCACATACCGGATCTACATCGGCGATCGCCAGGGCAGCAGCTACCCCTACCGGTTGAGCATCAGCGGCCGTTAGCTGAGCAACGACTGGAAGGAAGGCAGTGGCCGCAGGCCGCGGAAGTCGTCGTCCACCAGCGCCAGGCGGGCGTAATGGCCCCGGTCCAGACGCAGGGCTTCGCGCAGATCCGCCAGCGCCGCCTCCGACTCTCCGAGGCGACTGCGCAGGGCCGCCCGGTTGTACCAGGCATCCGCCAGGTGGGCATCGAAACGCAGGGCCCGGTCAAAGGCAGCCTCAGCCTCCGGAAAGCGTTCGGTCAGGGTCAGCAGCAGCCCCTGATAACAGCACAGCTGCCCGGGCCGGGGATGGAGCGCGATCGCCTGTTCGTAGGCCTCCAGGGCGTCCTCGGTCCGTCGGCAATGGGCCAGGGCATGGGCCCGATGCTCCAGCAGGTCTCCACTCAGCCCCCCCAGACTCTGGGCAATTTCGTAGGCTCCCAGGGCCGCACCGTAATCGCCCTGGTTGAACAGGGCATGCCCCCGCAGCCGCCAGCCCTCCGCCAGGCTGGGATCCAGAGCCAGGGCATGGTCCGCCTGCTCCAGGGCAGGTTCGGGGCATTCCAGCCGCAGATAGAGTTCCGCCAGCTGCAGCCAGAGGCTGGGGTTGTCCGGCAGACGCTGCGCCAGCCAATCCAGCTGGGTCCGGGCCTCTGCGGGCTGACCGCTTTCCAGCAGGGCGCGGGCGTAGGTCCAGCGCAGGGGCTGCAGCTCCGGCTCCCGCTCCAGTCCCTGGCGGGCACTGGTCACCGCCGCCGCCAGGCCGAGGCGACGCTCGATGATCGCCCGGGTATTCCAGTAGCTGGCGGGGCCGGAGTCGAGGGCGATCGCCTGCTGCACCGACTCCAGCGCATCCTCCAGCAGCCCCAGCTGCTCCAGCAGAGAGGCGCGGTTGTTCCAGGCTTCGCTGCGCTCGGGGTTAGCCTGCAGGGCCCGGTTATAGCTGGTCAATGCCTCCTCGGGCCGCCCCAGCTGCTCGAGCAGGACGCCCCGGTTGGTCCAGAGACTGCAGTCCTGGGGAGCCTGGGCCAGACGCCGCTCGCAGGCCCGCAGCAGCAGTTCCAGTTCACAGGGCTCAGGCAGCATGGTCAAAGGGGGCAACAGCAGTTGAGCAGCATTATGGCCGAGGCCAGCTCAGACCGCCGAGACCCGGGAGCCATCATCGGCCCAGAGCCGGGTCAGTTGGGCCGTCAGATCGTGGAAGTCCTGCCAGCGGTGGAAGTCGTGCCGCCCCGCCTGATCCAGATAGCGATCCAGGGGGGAGTGGGCAAATACCCGATGCGCTACCAGGGCAATCTCGACGTCGGTGATCGAGTCGCCGATCACGATCAGTTCGTCCGCCGGATAGCCGCGCATCGCCAGCTGCTTGTCGACGAAGGCCCGCTCGGAGCCGACGCTGGAATGCACCCGAATCGTCGGGCCACTGAGATCCACCTCGGCGGCATGCAGACCGGCGAGGCGATCCCGCCAGGGGTGCAGCACCGACTCCACCAGCTCCCGTAGCCCCCCGGAGACCACCACCAGTGGTACATTCCGGCGCTCCAGAAAGTCGAGAAACGCCTCGAAGCCAGGGCGGACCGGATGGGCCGCGACAAACTCGACCATGGCGGGGTAGCGATCGCTGGGAATGGAACCGATCAGCTGCTCCACGAAGTTCCGCAGGCTGATGCGCTGCTCGAACAGGTCGTGGCGCAGGGCGTTCCAGACCTCGGGCGCAAACGCCTCGGCCATGGCGATGAAGGTATCGACGGGGGTGATCGTGCCGTCGAAGTCGCAGCAGATCACCCGGCGATGGCGTGGCGTCGGCTCGCGCATCGTCCTAGAGGAACCAGCCGTAGCTGTGCAGGCCCTTGCCCAGCAGGTTGACGCCCAGGTAGCAGACCCAGACGACGACGAAGCCGGTGGCCGCCAAGATGGCCGGGCGACGCCCCTGCCATCCCTTGGTGATGCGGGCATGCAGGTAGGCGGCGAACACCAGCCAGGTGATCAGGGCCCAGGTCTCCTTGGGGTCCCAGCTCCAGTAACTGCCCCAGGCCTCGTTCGCCCAGACTGCCCCGGAGATGATACCGATGGTCAGCAGCGGGAAGCCGAGGCCGATGATCCGGTAGCTGATGTTGTCGAGGGTGTCTGCCAACCCCAGCCGCTCGGGGGAGAGGGCGATCGCCGCCGCCGTCTGCTCCAGCACCGCCGTGCCACCACCGCTGGCGGAGACGATCTCATCGGACCGCTTGAGGGTGACCTTACCGCTGCGGAAGGCCCCGGTACCGACGGAGCTGCCTTTGAGCTCAATCGCCTGCCCGCGGGTAACCACCAGGAAGGCGATGCCCAATAGCGAGCCGACCATCAGGGTCGAGTAGCTGAGCATCATCACGCTGACGTGCATCATCAGCCAGTTGGACTTGAGGGCGGGCACCAGCGGTTCCGCCTGCTGCATGTTCTGGGGCAGGGTGAGGGCAGCGAAGGCGGTGATACCCATGGCCAGGGGCGCCGTGACCGCACCCACCAGCTTGCTGCCGCTCATCCGTTCGGCCACCAGATGCATGGTGGTCAGACCCCAGGCCAGGAAGAACAGCGACTCGTAGAGGTTGCTGAGGGGGAAATACCCGGCGTCGATCCAGCGGGCTCCCAGCAGGGTGAAGATGCCGAGATTGGCGATCGCCATGCCCGCCGTCCCCAACTGGGGCAACCAGGCCAGACCGGGAATCGCCACTGCACACCAGTAGATCAGCATCGTCGCCAGCAGAACGGCGAAGGACGCGTTGTCGAGCAGATGCTGAAGACTGACCAGATCCATGAATGCCTCGCGGACCGACGGAAAACCGTTCCGATCCTAATCTGTTCGGTCGGATGACGCTCAGCGGGCGGCGCGGGTAAGCAGATAGACCCCGATACTGCCCCCCAGCAGCGCCGGGAACCAACCCGCCAGCAGCGGCGGAATCGTGCCGTTGATGCCCAGGGCCCCGCTAACGAAGGACAGCAGGTAGTAGGTGAAGATGATCAGCACGCTGATGCCGAAGCCCGTGGCCCTGCTGGTGCGCTGGTTGGGGACAATCCCCAGAGCCGAACCCACCAGCCCGAACACCAGGCAGACGAAGGGCAGCGACAGCTTCTGCTGCAGGCGCACCTCCATCTTGCGGATTTCATTGGTGTTGTTCGCCGCCCGCAGCAGCCGCAGATAGTCATTGATCTGGGCGATGTTCATCTGGGTCTCGTCGCGGCTCTGGCTGGCGATATCCAGCGGCGTCTGGGGAATGCGGAACTCCTGACGGCTGAACTGCATCACCACCGGCGAGTCACTTTTACCGTCCGTGCCAATCACCTGGCCGTTGCGGAACTCCCAGGCCTGCGTCTGGGGATTCCAGCTGGCGGATTCCGCCTTGATGATCTGATCGAGAGCACCCCGGGTGAAATCGAGCACCGTCAGACCGACCATCTGGGTGCCGTCGTAGCGCTTGGCGTAGAAGATGCGCGACAGAGCACCGCTGCCGGGAGTGAACTGCTGGTAGACGATGTTGTCCTTCTGCTGCAGTTGGGGGCGCTCCTTGCGCAGGGCCGTCTCCAGGGTGAGCTTGGCCTGGAAGTTGGCCGCCGGGACGATCGACTCGTTGAAGACAAAGGTGAGACCGGTGACCATGACGCTCAGGGCGATCGCCGGAATGATGAAGCGGTAGGCCGAGATGCCGCAGCTGCGCAGCGCCACCAGCTCACTATCGCTGGAGAGGCGGTTGTAGGCCATCAGCGAAGCCAGCAGGATCGACATCGGGAAGGCCAGGACCATGAAGTCCGGCAGCTTCAGCAGAAATACCTGCAGAGCAACGACCGTCGGCAGGCCCGACTCGGTCACCTGACGCACCAGATCGAAGACCACCCCGATGGAGAGGCCCACGGAGGTGAAGGCCGCCACCCCGAACAGGAAGGGGCTGAGCAGTTCCTGGAAGATGTAGCGATCCATCACCGGGATCGCCCCGAGGTTGAGCCAGCGCCGGAAGTCGGGCAGACGGGGCGGGCGCACAGCGGTCGTGGGGGGTGTGGTCACGGCAGCAGAGGAGGGGGTAGGCATCAGAGGATGAAATCTTCGCCGAGGTAGTAACGACGCACCAGCGGGTTCTCGGCCAGCTCCTCGGCCAGACCTGAGGCCAGGATCTCGCCGTCGCGCAGGATGTAGGCCCGGTCGGTGATCCGCAGGGTCTCGCGGACACTATGGTCGGTAATCAGGATGCCCATGCCTCGGGTACGCAGCCGGTCGATGATCTGCTGGATCTCGGCTACGGCAATCGGGTCGATGCCGGCGAAGGGTTCGTCCAGCAGCAGAAAGCGGGGTCCCTCGGCTCCGGCCGCCAGGGAGCGGGCAATCTCGCAGCGGCGGCGCTCGCCCCCGGAGACCCGCATCCCCGGCGTATTGGCCACCTTCTCCAGACTGAAGTCCTGCAGCAGCGCCTGCACCCGATCAGGCCATTCCACCGGGTCGATGCCGGTCTGCTGCATCACCAGCAGCAGATTCTGCTTCACCGTCAGATGGCGGAAGATACTCGCTTCCTGGGCCAGATAGCCAATTCCCAGGCGGGCCCGCTGGTGCATCGGTAACTGGCTGATGTCCTGATCACCCAACCAGACATGACCCGAGTCCGGGATTTCCAGACCGGTGGTCATATAGAACGTTGTGGTCTTGCCCGCACCATTGGGGCCGAGCAGCCCAACCACTTCACCCTGCCCCATCACCAGACTGACCCGGTTGACGATCAACCGTTTGCCGTAGGACTTGGAAACATTCTCCAGCCGAATCTTCAAGGGGTCGTACCGGGTGAGGGCGCGCAGAACCCAACCATTCTAGGAGCCTAGGGTTCGCTCTCGGTCACCGTGTAGACGGTCTTGACCCGGCCATTCTGGGGTGGCGTCGCCAGAAAACGCCCTTCATCGATCAGATAGGTAACCGTTTCCCCCTTGAGGGAATTGCCGCCTTCCTGATCCACCTCGACGTTGCCGCTCATCACAATCCGGCGCTGGCGGCTGTAGTACATCGCCTGGGCAGCCGTGGCCCGCAGCTTCCGGGCGGGGTAGATGACCACGACATTCCCACGGGCCGTGACCACGCCGGTCTTGGTATTGGCTTCCTGAACATCCGAGGTCAGGGTCAGGGTCTGGCTGGGGTCGCTGGTGGGCATCTCCGGCGGTGCCTGCTGGGCCCGCAGCCCCAGGGGCACCAGGGTCCCGGCGGCGATCAGCCCCAGACAGAAAAGTCGGAAAACGCGTGCCATGGGCCTCGGATAGTCTCGGATTGCCGTGGCACCGATCATAGCCGCCCCGCTGTCGGGTCCAGCGATCGCAGGACCGGACAGCGGTCCGTCCCATACCCACCCGACCCCAGCCCCAGGGAGGCGGCGATCACCCCCACCGGTTCCGGCTCATCCGCCGCCTGCTGCAGGCGTGTCAGCAGGGCCCGAGCCGACTCGAGCAGGCAGTCTACCCGCAGATCGGCATAGTCAGGCAGATAGTCCGTCAGCCGCCCGATTCCCTCACCCACGAG